>QMLT01000284.1 GCA_003646875.1 Deltaproteobacteria bacterium | reverse complement strand
ACGATAGCCGGATGAAAGTCTTTCCAAAGACTTGCTGAGCCCGGTATCGGAAACACCCAGCCAACGATGCGCATTCATCGCCGCAATATTGTTTGCAATTCTCATTCCCATGATTTTATCCTCCTTGATTGAATTGTTGTCATTTGTCAATGGTCATTTGTTCCTGACCTCTGACATCTGTTTTTTTGGCATCCTTGCCAAAAAAGGTTAACATCTCGTGTAAACATGCAGGTTTTAATTCTGCTGCTTACTGCCTAGTACCTACTCCCTACTGCCTACTTCTTACTGTATTCACCCCCTTTCTCTATAAATTTAATGCACTTAATTTATCTCTTTGAGTTTCTTTATCGGAAAAAGGAGGGAATTACTTTAGGATTTTTTTACAAAGGGAAATAGTAACTACTCAGGTTGTCAGGTTCACGGTTCAAGGTTCACGGTTGGTTTGCTTATCTTCATACTGGTCTATCTTCATCGCTATCTACCATTGAACCGTGAACCCCTGAACTTTGAACCTGAGTAGTTACGGGAAATAAAGATTAAAGCGCTAACCTTAAAAGATTAGAAGGGGAAGGAAAATTTTTGGATTGCGGTGCTTCTGAAATTATCTGTAAATCTCGCTCCTATGTCCTACCTTATGAACTGTAACCACTCTTTGATCACGTTTAACCTCATAAATAACTCTCCAATCTCCAACTCTTAACTTGTAAAGTCCAGAGAGATTTCTTTTCAAAGGTGGCGCGGAAATATTATCAATGTTCCTGAGTAGCCATCTAAGCTTGTCCAAAGCCCTTTGTGCTACCTTTTTGTCCAGAGAAGCAAGGGAGTCTCTACCAGCAGGACTAAAATCAAGCTTATACATCACCAATTAAGACCCAATTCCTCTGCTACCTTCTCCACAGGGATCCTTTCTTTTGATTTTAGTGACTCCCTCAGGGTCTCCTCCACTTCTGGCATTAGCTCAAGACCCAAGTCAGAATCAACTAACTCGTAAATGGTGTCCCTTATAAGTCGCCTCAGCTCATTGACTGTGAGATCACCTACCTTCCTATTATCTGTTGCAATAGACATCTCACGCTCCTTTATTTAGCTTGAGTAATATATTATGAATCCTATTAGTATAAACCATCCTGAAAAAAAGTCTCCGAAGCCCCAAAGCATGAATTTCATTAGATCACTGCGTAGTATAGTGATTTCGGAACGAAGTTATGACAAACCTGCCCTCCCACTCCAGAGACCGGGATGCGCAAGCTGCCTTGAAAACGCTTACTTTGTTGGATAACTTTGCAATTCTAATCTTTGAAACGCTGGACATACAACTCGAGTTTTGACCAAGGAATGGTAAAATATTGATTTGAATAAAGAAGTTACTCATTTTAATGCCTTCTTGTCAAGGGGAATTTTGCCACAGATTAGTTCCTATCAGCTTAATTGTATAAGCTCAGTTGTCTATCTTCTTTGCCAGCCCCGTCTGCCTCGCAAGGGCTTGGCGAGCGGGCGGGCAGGCATTTTAGCTTGCTGCTAACTCCTCATCCAGCCTCTTTTCAGTCTTTTCCAAAACATCCCTTGTGCAGATAAGTAGATGTCCTATTACAGCAAACCATTCCTTCATCTTAAGAACTGTTGCTGCAGACAGACAATCCTTATTTGTATAGATATCCTTAAGGATGCTCAGTTCATGGGTAAACCAGATATCATAGGGCTGCAGTGTATGGGCGGTAATATCAAATAACTTTCTGTCTCTTTCATCGTTAAGCGTTTTACTCAACTCAAGGAATTTTTTCTCGATATCCAGAAGCCTTTCAGTGTCGACAGACGAACCTTTATCAATAAATGGCCGGATAATCTCCTTTTCGACAACGCGGGCATCATTTAAGGCTTCCAGGAACTTGTTGATTGTAACCCGGAGGGTTTTCCGGGTCTCTATTGCCTTTTTGCGGATCCTTTTTAATTCCCCTTCAACATCAATATTTTTTTTCTCAAAATCGGAAAATACCTCTTTGATTATTAACTCCGGCCGGAACTCTTCCGCGCAATATTTCCGAATCGCCTCATTAAGGGTCATTACTTCGGCCCCTCGAATCCTGACGCCACCCTCTGTCGCATTGATACATTTACCCTGGTAGGCCTCTAAATCCTCTTCGTATGTGTTTTTCATGATCTCCCACTGTCTCTCCGACCTTACGGGCCTGCCGTCATTTCCTTCAAGCATAATCGCAGGTTTCTGAAGGATTCCCTCGCTGCGTTCGCCAAATATATTACCCTCAACGTGGGTATCGCCCTCCTCGGAATAGGCGAGATCCTGCCCGACCAGAATGACAGGGTCGCAGCCCAATGCCTCGAGAATCTTAAATGCCATATTGGCCACGGATATGCCTGTGCTCAGCGAACCCTTTTCATTCTCCAGCCAGTCAAAGTGAGAAAACGCTCTGTAAGCGATAATCTTTTCTCCCTTGAAGGCGGAAAATACTTCCGGCATAATGACCGGGCATGCAACAAAATAAGTTCCCTGAAAATCCTTAACCCCGGAATAAAAGAGGGCAACCCCCGGAGTTCTTTCCAGCGACGTTACCAGATGCGGCCGGATTCCATGTTTCATAAGGGGAATGAAGCTTGCGTCACAACTTATGATAAGGGCGCGATCCCGCAGGTCTTTGAGAAGGTGCATGTTCTTGTTCAACGACGGTCCTGCCGCCACCAGTATGCTGGGCTTTCCTTTAAACCTGTCATGAAAGAGATTTAAACCGGGACTGGAAATTATATCCTCAAGGTTTTTAAACATGTTTTCCAGACCGACAAGACTGTCAAACGGGTCGTTCCCGGCCGTGATCATTATCTGGCGAGCTGCATCCTTGACCGTTTTGAGCGCTCGCAGATAGTATTCATTGCCATGCAAAACACACACAGGGACAGGGATGATCTTTACTGATCTTAAAACAATCCGATTTTTTTCACTTAGAAGAATTTCGGTCCTCAGCTTTGGGAAGGCAGCTTCGGGCTCTTCACCAACAAAAAAGTGAATATTGGGGTGGGTGATAATTTTACGGAAATCACCTAACTCCAGCGCCAGCCGAAACAGGCTCATATTCTCTTCGAATACAATGATCTCTTCTGTTTTGAGCTGTTTACTGTATTCTTTAAAAAATAGATCGAGATGATATCCAAGGCCAAGACCCATGAAGCTCACAATGGGAGCATATTTAATGTTGAGTGATTTTAGATATTGACGACAATATTCCCGGGGATCTTCATTGTCATATAACATCAGAAAATTAAAGTCTTTTTTGATAAGCACATTAGGTCTGCCATTTTTTGCCTGGATAAGCCTGTAATTTGGGTTATCCTTTGTCTCCCTGACCTTCCTGGCTAATTCGGGATACCTCTTTTCCAGAACTTCCATATTT
>QMLT01000283.1 GCA_003646875.1 Deltaproteobacteria bacterium | reverse complement strand
TCATAAAACAGGGCTCTACAAGGTTCGCTTCGGTGATTTTTCTTCAATAGAGACTGCCCGCAGAAAAGCTGAAGGTCTTCGTGCCACAGGCATCATAGCTGAATATTACATAGTCAGTCCTGATGATTATGCAGCAGGAAAACAGAAAAAGTATGGGAAAAATTATCTCAGAGATGAGATTGTGAAAACAGCCAAGAGCTTTATTGGGCTGCCGTATCGATGGGGCGGCTCTTCACCAGATTATGGTTTTGATTGCAGTGGGTTATCCATGACTGCGTATCATCTGAATGGCTTGAATCTACCGCGTTCGTCAAAGGAACAATACAGAGCTGGTATTCCTGTCAGTCGAAGTCAGTTGCAAAGGGGAGATCTGGTTTTTTTTGCCATTTCGAAAGACAGAAGGGTTTCTCATGTAGGCATATATGCAGGTGATAATAGGTTTATTCACGCAGCAGGAAGGGGAAAGAGAATACGTATGGATTCCCTTTCAGACAGATATTTTAAAACACGGTATCTCGGTGCAAGAACATATTTGTAGTAAATAAGGCGTAACTATTCAGCCACAAAGACCCAAAGAGGAGATAAATATAAATTGAATAATAAGTTGCAATATATGCTAAGGCGCTCGCGCCAGGGCAGGCTTTGTGGCAAGATACCTGAGTAGTGACTTATTCATTTAATTTAGGGAACCTGAGAGTAAAAGAAGGTGCCCCTACAGGGGCAGAGAAGATCCTACTTTAATCACGTCCTTTGAACACGCATAGCCTTTCGAACACAACGAAGGATGAAAGTAGTTGAGTCGTCAAATGGTTAAGTAGTAAATGACCACCTCAAGATAGAAGCCGCTTATCTATTGATAAATTCTAACATCCCTTTAATGCTGTTTTTAATAAAGTATGCCTCCCTCTTTTGTATATTAGATTCCAGTTGATGAAAAGCGCTCAAGTGGGAATCTTTGCCAAGAATTTCAGCAAAGATTTCTTCTTCATCAAGATTGAGACCATTAATCTTTCTGTCTTTTATTATAGTGAGCCAAAACCCTATCTGCTCTTTAGCCATCTGTAGCATAGTAAGCGCATCCTCCAGGAGACCATAATGTCCATAACATATTAATTGAGGCCTCTTTTCAATAACAAGAGCGATAGACTGTAGCGCAATATCAGGCCTAAAAGGAGATGGGGTGGCAGGCCTGATATAATGTTTACCCCCTGAAGGAAGGCTGATGCCTGCAACCTCCCCGGCAAAAACAAGGTTTTTAAGGAAAAAACACAGGTGATGAGAGGCATGCCCTGGTGTCTCCAATGACTGGATTATACAATCCTTCCATACGATATCCCCTCCAGAGGAAATCCTTTCGCCGTTTACAGGCGAAGGCCGGCCATAGGCCCTTGCCAGATCCCCGAGAACATTTACCGAACCTTGCCAGAGCTTTTCTGGATCTACAAGGTGTGTAACTGCCTGAGGATGACAGAAAATAACACTATCCGGATAGCACTTTATTAAATCTCCACATCCACCGGCATGATCAAGATGGATATGTGTAAGAAGAATGTAATCAATCCTCTCGATTCCTATGTCTGTTAATGCGTTACGTAAGATATTGATAGTGGTAGAGGGACCAGGATCAATTATTATACCTCGATCTCCTTTCTTAATGATCCAGCTACTGATAAAAGAGTAGAAGCCTGGAATGGGCAAATCGAGATCAACAAGAAATAGATTTTCAAGAATTTTATGTGTGGCCAATTCAAAGTGCCTAAAGTGACTAAATCAGCCTTAGGCTGATAAAATTTAAAGTGCCTAAAGTTGTATCCGACATCAAAGGCCTATCTCACATCCCACATAATAATTTGAAATTTCACAATTCCTAAATCAATAAAAAAAGACTGGCAATCAGGAAGGAAATTTGAAGATGGCCATTCCACCTAACTCCTCTTCGATCCTCAATAGTCTGTTATACTTACATATCCTCTCGGAGCGGGAGAGGGATCCTGTTTTTATCTGTCCGCTTCCAGTTGCCACACTCAGATCAGCTATAAAACTATCTTCTGTCTCTCCAGAGCGATGGGAGATAATGGTCTTCCAGCCAATTCTGTGTGCCATTTCAATGGCATGGAGTGTCTCAGTGAGGGTTCCAATCTGGTTTAGTTTTATCAGAACAGCATTGGCGGAACCTTCATTTATGCCCATGGCAATTCTCTCAGGATTGGTGACAAACAGGTCATCGCCTACAATCTGAATTTTATCTCCTAATCTCTGAGTCAAGAGCTTCCAGCCATCCCAGTCGCTCTCATCGAGGCCGTCTTCAAGGGAGAAGATAGGATAGCGGTTAGTCAATTCAGCGTAAAAATCTATCATCATCATGGAGTCCCTTTCAGATTGATCAGACATAATAAATTTATATTTACCATCTTTATAAAATGAGCAGGCCGCTGCATCAAGGGCCAAGACAACATCTTCACCAGGTTTGTAGCCGGCCTTTTCTATTCCATGCAATATCATTTCTATTCCTTGATCGTTTGATGTGAGATTTGGCGCGAAGCCGCCTTCATCACCGACACCTGTTGAAAAACCTTTGTCCGAGAGGACCTTTGCCAGAGAATGAAAGACCTCTGCTCCAATTCTTAGGGCATCCTTGAAAGTCTCTCCCGCTTTAGGCACGATCATGAATTCCTGAAGGTCCAGATTGTTGGAGGCATGCATGCCACCATTTAAAATATTCATCATAGGCATGGGAAGTCTGCGCGCATTTATCCCGCCTATATATCTATAAAGAGGCATGTCTAAAGAATCAGAAGCGGCCCTTGCCACAGCGAGAGACACGCCTAATAGCGAATTTGCCCCCAGCTTTTCCTTGTTTGGTGTGCCATCAAGCTCGATCATGGTTGTATCAATGAGAGACTGATCAAAAGGATCCATCCCTGTTATGGCTGGCCCAATAGTCGTATTAACGTTTTCTACTGCCTTTAGTACCCCTTTGCCTGAATATCTTTTTGGATCACCATCTCTTAATTCCAGGGCCTCGAACTTGCCAGTAGAGGCGCCGGATGGAACAGCTGCCCGGCCCCATCCCCCATCAGATAGACCCACCTCAACCTCAATAGTGGGATTTCCTCTGGAATCCAGGATCTCTCTTGCAAAGACTATATCGATTGTTTCCATAATATTCCTCCCTTCGTTTCACCTTTCTCTGAAAAAAACCTTAATTGGTATAAGATTTAACCCAAATTGCTTTTTAAATTGATTTATTAGGTATCTCTTATAGGAAAGGTGAATACTGTCTGGTCTGTTAACAAAGAAAATAAAAACAGGTGGATGAATTGAGACCTGGGTGGCATAAAAAAATTTAGGCCTCTTTCCACCAATAGATGGCGGGGGATGTCTTTTAACTATATTCTCTAACGTC
>QMLT01000282.1 GCA_003646875.1 Deltaproteobacteria bacterium | reverse complement strand
TAAGGTCTATAAGAAAATTCGTGCCCTTAACCCCAGCCTTCGGTGGAAGCAAATTCTTTGTGATTCGTTGCTGTTTGGGCGCCTCTACCTTCTCCTTAGCACAACCAAAAAATACAACGGCCATGCTTAAAGCTATTAATATAAAGATCTTTTTGAAATTCATAATAAAGTCCCCCTTTCTTGGTTAATAGAACTAGTAGATTCTTAAATCTGGATTCTCTCCATATAATTAAGATGTGACCCTCTGACTGACCCCGGAATTTCATCTTCCAGACCCGCCAGAAAAGAGGTCTCTACGAAACAAGAGTCTGAGTGATTCCGCCTGCAGAGGAGAAACCTTTTATGCTGTGTCATTCGACGCTTTTTCATTTGGGACATTTCACAAATACTCTTGGAAAGTCTTCCGAAAATGGTAACCGTAAATCGAAAAGGTGAGTGCTAAATGAAAAAGCTTTGGACGCCTGAATAAAGACCAGAAAAAGAGCTTCCAATAATACACCCTTTCTCTCTCGATGATACCCAAGAACAGCATTGATTTAAAGAATGCCTTGAGGTGACTGAACTGAAAGTGAAATGCCTTTTTTTGCAGTGGGTTATACTCTCTTAAAAACTCCCGAACCCTCTTGTAGTACGGTTCAGGGGAATAGATACTCTTGAGAGTCCGTCCATAACCCCTCATGAGTGTTCCGTAGTCCATCTTAGGGAGGAAGTTGATCGAGAAGTCCGTATTGTCACCCGATACATCCTGCAATAACCTGCCCTCATTTTCAAGGCGCTGGTAGAGGTTGGTACCGCGAGGAGCATTCAATAACCCCACCATTGCGGCGACAATGCCACTTTCCTGAATAAATGCACTGAGCCGTTCGAAAATGGAAGGAGGATCATTGTCAAACCCCACGATGAATCCCCCCGTTACATATAAAGCAGATCCCTGGATCCTTTTTACACAGGCTACTAAATCACGATTTTTGTTCTGAACCTTGTTACATTCTGTCAGGCTTTCCTCGTTCGGGGTCTCAATGCCGACAAATACGGAAGCAAATCCTGCCTTGACCATCAACTGCATCAGTTCCTCATCGTCAGAAAGATTAATAGATGCCTCTGTATTAAAAGCGAAGGGGTGTTTCTTTTGCTCCATCCATTCGATCATAGCGGGCAGAATCTCTCTTTTTAACTTTCCCTTATTTCCTATAAAGTTGTCATCAACAAGAAATACATCACCTATCCAGCCCTGGGAGTGGAGACAGTCTAATTCGGCTACGATCTGGGCTTTGCTCTTCGTGCGCACTTTGCGCCCATAGAGCGCTGCGATATTGCAGAATTCACAGTTAAAAGGACAGCCCCGGGAATACTGCATACTCATCGTTGCATATGCTTTCATATTTATGAGTTCCCAGAGTGGAACAGGCGTCTTTTCTAAACTTGGGAATTCGTCAGAAGTATAAATATGTCCGGCACATCCGCTTTTCAAATCCTCCAAAAATGCTGGAAGCGTGATTTCAGCCTCATTAAGGACAAGATGATCCACATCCTCGAACTCTTCATATGCAGTGGTAAACAGAGGACCGCCGGCCACAATCTTGGTACCCAATTTCTTGCACCTGCTAATGATTTCTTTTACCGATGCCTTTTGGATAGAGATACCGCTAACAAAAACTAGATCAGCCAATTCAAGCTCTTTACCCCTCAGGCTTTCTATATTCATGTCGATAAGCTTTTTCTCCCACTCCTTTGGAAGCATCGCTGCCACGGTCAACAAGCCTAACGGCGGGTGAGTCGCCTTTTTCGAGATGAATCGGAGGGCGTGTTTGAGGCCCCAGAAAGTCTCTGGATACTCGGGATAAATCAGCAAGGTTTTCATAGGCTCTCCTTTCGCATATCACAATCATCCTTGCTCATTTCGGGATGGTCTTCAGGAACCGGTAATAGTCAGAATCGGTTCCAAGGATAACAAAGGCGTTCTTAAAGGCGGCCTCTTTGTAGGTCTCCAGGGTCTTGAAAAAGGCGTAGAAGGCCGGATCTTGACCGTAGGCGTCTCCATAGATCCTGGTTGCCTCGGCATCCGCCCCTCCGCGGATCTCCTCTGCCGTCCGGTATGCTCCCGAGATGATCGATTTCAGCTCCTTCTCCATCTCACCGAGAATCCCTGCTTTTTTGCCCTCTCCCTCCGATCGAAACTGGGCGGCCTTGCGCTTTCTTTCCGATACCATGCGTTCGTAAACCTTTGTACGGACTCGCTCGATGTAATTAATCCGCTTGATGCGCACATCGACCAGGTCCATACCAAAGGCGGACATGGCCTTTGAAGCCTCGAGCAGAATCGCTCGGGTGATCTTCTCTCTGCCCAGGCGAACGGTTTCCGGGGCAGTCGCTTCTTCCTGGAACGGGGAGAGGACCTTACCTTCCACCTCCTCAACGGTCGGCATCTCGTTTGTGGTCCGGACGAGCTCCACCAGAGGATTCGCCGAAACATAATCCCGGAGGACAGCGTCAATGATGTCATCCAGCTTGGCGTATGCCTGATTGTAAGTACCAACAACCTCGAGGAACTTCTGCGCATCCACGATTCGCCATCGGGCCGTTGTATCCACGTAGATAAACCGTTTGTCGCGGGTGGGTATCTCTTTGGGGTCTCCATCCCACCTCATGATCCGCTTCTCATAGCGATGGATGTCCTGAATGAAAGGGATCTTAAACCTGAGGCCCGCCTCGGTCTTTGGTTTTCCAATCGCTCTTCCAAACTGGGTGATCACCACCTGGTCCCATTCGCGAACCGTATAGAAAGCGCCTGAAATCAAGAGGATCAGTAAAATAACTATGACAACGCCGATGAAAGCTCCTATTCGTCTCATTGGGCATCACCCCCCTTCGTGACCTGCTGATTGAGTTGGAGAAGCGGCAAAAGGCCTTTCTGCTCACTGTCGATAATGTAGATCTGCTTGGCGTTGGGCAGGATCGTCTGATAGGCCTCCAGGTAGAGGCGCTGTTTGGTGACTTCTCTCGTGGTTCGGTATTCTTTGAGAACGGCAGAGAATCTGGCCACATCACCCTTTGCGCGGTTCACCCGCTCGAGCGCGAACCCCCGGGCTCCGTTGATCGTCCGTTCCGCCTCTCCTTTGGCCTTTGGAATCTCTCTATTGTACGTCTCCTGGGCCTGGTTAATGAGCCTCTCTTTTTCCTGCTGGGCCTCATTTACTTCGTTGAACGCGCCTTTTACAGGATCGGGTGGTACCACGTTCTGGAGTCTCACATTGACGACGCGAATTCCGGTTTCATACTCATCGAGAATCTTTTGAAGCTCTTCCTGAGCCATCTTGTTCACCTCTTCACGGTTTTGGAGAACATAGTCAAAGCTCCTGTTCCCCACGATGCGCCGATTCACCGATTCGCTGATATCCCGGATTGCCAT
>QMLT01000281.1 GCA_003646875.1 Deltaproteobacteria bacterium | reverse complement strand
TTTCTGGCCCTATTAGCCATAGCAGGCGGCATCATCGCTTACTTACTCAAGAAAAAAAAGATATAGCTCTAATCTGGTACATAAACCATGGCCCCATCTTCCAGCCGGTAAGCTATTCCCAGCCTTTCTCCACGACCTTCCACCCTTTTTTTGGTGACCTTAACCGCTTTGATCTTTTTACCTTTCTTGGTAATGATCTCTAATTCTTCATTTTTGCTCTTTTTCATAATGGTGAGTTCAGATTTTTCACTGAAAAGTTCCTGAAGGTGATAGGCGGTAAAGAGGGTGATGATCAGGCCCACAATAAAAACAAGCCCAATATCAAAGAGGTTAGCCACTCCACTCATGGGATCATTCTCGCCCGAATCATTGTATGTGCTGCTCCTTCTTTTCTTGAAGTATCTCATCTTTCCTTTTCCTCTAATATCTTACCTGCCAGTATTTCAGTTGCCAGCTCAATATTCTTGATATCTTCCTCCACCCATCTTCTCTTTATGGTATAGAAAAAGTAGGCCACTGTGCCGATGGCCAGACCAACCACCGTTGTGGTAAAGGCTATAACTAAATCCGAAGATAGCCTGGTCATATCCCCCTGGCCAAGGGCTGCAAGGCCAGTTCCCATAGGGATGAGGGTTCCGAGCAGACCCAGGCTGGGACCAATTCGGATAACCATCCTACTCCGGTCAAGAGACTTCCAGAGATTCAAGGTCTTTTCCTGAAGGAAGTTTTCTATATCGGCTTCGGTTGATCGATCCTTATTATTCAGTAACAGGCGAAGCTCTTTAATATATGTATTAATCCTTTGTGGAAAAACACCCGGATTATCACCCTGTCTTATTATTTGCGGAAGTCTCTCAGGGGGGTATTTTTTTAACCTGATTCTTTCCAGCCATTCTGCGAAAAAAGACCCAGAGTAAATCAATATCCAACAGGTTAAGACAACCAGCAAAAATAAGACTGGATAAAGCAGTGAACTCGAGATTATATAGATAAATGATTTTAATAGGGCGCCTAAATCCAATTTCTTTCTCTCCTTATCTTTCGCCTCTTCACCAGATAGCCAGTCATAAAAAAGGTAGCCATTGTAGCTAAAAGAAGCAGTATATCCTTTGTATTCATGGATGCTTCTTCACCCCGATAGGCTGCTATCCTGTATATCTTATCTATATCACTAAATTGAGGCATGATGATGATAGATAAGATAAAATAGATGGCAATAAACAGCATTGCCTTGCCGAGGGTATGTTCCGGCGTGACATCAGCCTTTATGTCCCATAAGGCAAGACTGAGGATGGTAACAAAATTGATCAATATAAAGAATAGATAGGCGCCCATTACAGCAAATAAACCAATATGCGGAAAATAGGCCATAAGAAAGGCGGTGGTCAAAAAGATGACCGAAGTACATAAAGGGCACGGGATGATGAGCAGCCAGAAGGCCCTGCTCGTTTCTTGCTGTTCACGCTTATTTTTCAGAAGGTAAATTCCCCAGATAATAAGTCCGGCCGCCAGAAAAGAATGGATATACATACCGGATGTGAAAAGCCCCTGAAATGTACTATAATAATCTATCATATTGATTTTTTTGAGGACAAGGTAAGAGATAGAGAAGATAAGAAAATAGGTAAGAGCAAATCCGCAAATAAAAAGGATTTGCTCCCTTGAATGCCTCTTTTGGGTAAAAAGATAATGGAACCCCACCCCACTCTTTAAGGCAAAGATGCCTATGGTAAAGGTGAGTCCGAGAAATAGACTCTTAAGTTCCATTGAAATACCTTTCGCCTCCCCTCGCTTAAATATTGCTTTAATAAGCTTCCAACTTATCCGGAAATGATTCTATTGAACCAATACTAACAACAGATGAGAAAGAAGAGAGGGCTCCCGTATCCTTAAGATATTCTTCCTTTTCGATTGTTACTACCTGTGCATCCGGTTGATAATAATAGGTTTCTTTTACCAAAGTCAATTTTGGCTCAATGGGGAGAGATAGGTCAACAACAACCATAAAAAAAGGATCTGACCTTATCGCCTTTACTGCAGACATAATGTTGGGATACCTGATTGGCGCCAAACCATGACATTTTACATGATGTTCTAAAAAGTTACGTCTATCAGGGCTATCACTAATAATCAAAACACGGTTATTTTCCATTCACACACCTCCTTCATAAAGTCTCATCAGAAAGGCAGGGGAGGAGAGGCACTCTTCGGGAGACTCCCCTGCCCTCTAAGTTAAAAATCATACCTCAGGCCAAGAAAGAACATCCTTCCCGGCATGGGATAGCCCTTTACATACTCATAATCCTTGTCAAAGAGGTTTTGAATTTCTCCCCTTAGAGTAAATCCTCCATATTTTTCAGAATCCAAAATCTTTTTACTGACGGTTAAATTGGCGACCGTGAAACTATCTTTTTCTATTACCTGATATGGCCACCCACTTTCATAATCCGTAATCCACTGCTTTCCGGTATAGGCAAAGTTCAGATTGGCGGAAAAACCATATAATTCAGAGGCTGTGATACCATATGATATATGACGATCTGATGTATACTTAAGGTCTTTATCTGTTTCCTTGTCTTTGTATTTGGTGAGATAGACAAAGCTGACGTAGGGTTTCACCTCGAAATCCCAGGCGAAATGTGCCCCTATATCATACGAGAGCTCACCCTCAAAGCCCTCTATTTCAGCCTTCCCAACGTTTTTCCATGAGGTGTCACCAGTTGGTGTCGTGTAAGTCTCGATTTTGTCCTTGAAATCAGTAGAAAAATAGGTGAGGGCAGCAGTAAAGGAATCATAGGAAAAATCTATTCCGCCTTCATAGGTCTTACTTTTCTCAGGGTTCAAATCGGGGTTACCTACGTAATGGGTCCACCATGAAACAAAATCCCCAGCTAACTCCCTGGCTGCAGGCATCTTGAATGCCTCTCCATAGTTTGCCCTCAGTTTCAGATAGTCTGTAAGAAGATAGGCCACACCAACCCGAGGTGAAAAGTGATCATCGCTCTGTGATCCCCCAGTACCTTCTTTCATTTCCACCTCATAATCGTCATATCTCAGGCCGCCTGAGATGATAAACCTTTCGTCAAAAAGTCTGGTCTTGGCCAGTAGAAAATAGGCGGGATTATCATATTCAGACTTCTTCGGATCCCAGGTAGTTTCAATTTTGTAATTCACCCAATCAAAACCAGCGGTAACAATTAGATATTCCCGGTTGTAAGACACCTGGGCCTGCGCGCCTTTCTGGTCAGATTTTTGTTCAGATGGAATACCATCGTCCCAGAAAGTAGGGTTGCTCGCAACCGGATCAAACCATTCATCCTCATCTTCGCCGTCAAAATATCTGGCCTTCCAGGAAAAGATACCGTTTGGAGTCCCGCCGCCATAAACAAAGTCAATGGACTTATTGCTTG
>QMLT01000280.1 GCA_003646875.1 Deltaproteobacteria bacterium | reverse complement strand
GTAACGATGAGGTCAGATTCACCAAAATCTTTTGTCCTTAAAATAATCGCCTCTGTTTTTTTTGGCTCCACTGTTTAATCCAGTGTTAATTAAGGAATTGCAACCAACTTATCAATAAGCCTGAATAGCAGATAAGTCCTTTGACCTCAAAACTTCAAGTCCACCTAAAGCAAGATTTTCAAGCTCATCTTCACCTGGAAAGATCTCAATTGGAGCAAGAAAATCAATATTAGACTTTATCTCATCCACAATCAATGTCGAATAACATAGGTTTCCAGTCAGCACAATGGCATCTATCTTTCCCCTCAAAACAGATGCCATGGCCCCAATATCTTTGCTTATCTGGTAACACATTGCCCGGATTATCAGATGGGCTTCTTTATCTCCGTCTTTGATATTCTCCTCAATTTGTTTCATATCATGGGTCCCTAAATAAGAGACGATACCTCCATGACTCATTAAATGTTCTTCCAATTCATCCTTTGTAAAGCGGCCGGAGAAACAAAGTTCAATAACATCCTTTAAAGGGAGGGAACCGGTGCGCTGCGGGGTAAAAGGACCCTCATTCAGGCCATGTCCCCCATCAATTATCCTCCCTTTTCTGTGTGCGCAGATGGTAATTCCTCCTCCGAGGTGGCAAACAATAAAGGCCATGTTTTCATAGCTCTTTCCGAATTTTCTGGCTGCCTTCTTGGCAGCTGATTTCTGGTTGAGTACATGGAATGCTGCCTTACGCTCAAACTCTTTGAGTCCTGAAATCCTTGCGATTTGTTCCATCTCGTCTGTTACAGGCGAATCAAAAATGATGGCTGGAACCTCCATTTCCTCTCCCATTTGATAGGCTATAAGGGGGCCTAAATTGGATGGATGCCAGCCATACTTAGCACCTTTCAAATCCTGGCACATGGCATCATTAATCAGATAGGGGCCGCTATTTAGGGGATGGGTCAAACCTCCCCTGCTTACAATAAGATCAATTGTTTTCCCATTCTCAGGGTGTTTCGCCAGAATCCGATCAATGACCTGCCGGCGAAAAGATTGCCTTTCGGTCATATTCCTCAGTTGAGACAATTCCTGCTTTTTATGATTCACTGTTTCTTTAAAAAGGGGCATTTCATCAGCGAAGAGGCCTAACTTGGTGGAGGTGGAACCTATATTGATGGTCAGGATAAGAAATTTGCTCTTCATTTTATATGAAAGTGCCTAAAGTGAACTAAACTGTCTAAAATGCCTAAAATTAACTCGTTTACTACTTAACCATTGGACCACTCAACTACTTTCATCCTTCGTTCGTTGTGGCCGAAAGGCCATGCGTGTTCATGACTGCCAGGGCAATGTTGAGAAGGCAGGACCTTTCAGTATCAAGGGGAGTCAGAGTAACTGTGGGGATATTAACTCCCCCCAACATACCTGCATGCCTTACCTTTCCAAGCACAAATACAAATTGGGTCGTCAGATACGCAGACTCAATATCGGGATAAAGGTAGATATCCACATTTCCAGGAACAGGACTCTCAATTCCTTTTCGCCTTGCAGCCATTACCGATTCAGCATTATCCATGCCAAGAGGACCTTCTATAATAGCGGAGCCAAATTGTCCCCTATCAGACATCTTTGAGAGAACTGCTGCATCTATGGTGGAGGCAATGGCGGGATTGACCAGTTCCAGTGGGCCGATGGCAGCAATCTTTGGTCTCTTTATGCCGAGAATATCTGCAATCTCTATGGCATTTTCCGCAATGGCAACTTTATCCTTGAGGTTTGGATTATCATTTATATAGGTATCGGTAAACAAAGTGAGCCTTCCATCCTTTAATGATTCAAAAATAGAGATATAGCTGATCAGCCTCCTTTTCTTCAGGCCGATCCTTTTATCATCAAGGCTCATCAAAAGGCTTCTGCCCAGAGGTGTCGGATCCATAAATATCCTGGCCTCTTTTTCTATGACCATTTCAAGGCCTTTGATCTTTGCCTTTTCCAGGTTCGGTTCATGTATAAAATTAATGCCATTAGCTCCATCAAGATATTTACCTCCTCCGATAAATATAGGATCAACGAGTCCGATATCGCGAGCCTTGAGCGCCACACCATGAAAGCTACCATTACCCTTCTCTATTACTACCATCCTCTTGGGTCCCCTTCTCCGTGCTATCTCAATTATCTGGTCAAAGTTCATTGTAGCTTCAGATTTTTATTTGAATTATGCGTCAACACAGCGCCAAAAGCCATATTGAGAATCCTCTCTTCATACCCATCAGACCGGGAAGGCATCAAGGTAATAATCCCTGCCCCAACAGTTACACATTGACGTAAACCCAGTATAAGATGATCAATCGTCTTAACAAGGATATTCCCTGTCTCTATATTTGGCACAAGGAAAAGATCCGGGAACTTATCCTCTTTAAATGGTTTATTACCAAAGGCCTCGATTATATTTATCTCATTATCAATAGAAATAATGCCATCATCATTATGCTCAAAGAACATATTCCGAAGAATCTCCCCCTCTCTGGCTGAGATCAGGTCAGGACTTACCTCTCTCCTGGCAGATAAAACCATCACCCCTACCCTGTCGAACTCCAATCTTTTCAAGACAGATATAGCATTATTCAAGATCCTAAACTTTTTCTTTATATCAGGCTTGATATTAACTCCGGGGTCTGTAATTGCAAATATTTTGTTCAAGCCCTTTGTCTGATGAAAACATATGGTGCAGGGTATTTCATCTGGTTTAAGCTTCCTGGTTGCCTTTATTAAAGACCTATACATATAAGCTGTCAGAATCTTTCCCTTGATAATAAAACTGACTTTTCCCTCTATTACCTGATCCACGCAGAAATCTGCCCCTTTTTGCTCATCCTCAATATGGATAATCTTTATACTATTCAAATCAAGCCCTATTTCGCTGGCAATAGCCTGTATATTTGGTTTTACGCCTATCAGTATCGGCTCAATATATTTACGCCTCATCCCTTCCTTGACTGCCTTCATTACATCCGGATCATCCGGATAGAGGACAGCAACCCTTTGAGGAGGCAATGATCCTGCCCTCAGCAATATATCTTGAAAACTCCTAATCATCCTGCCCTCACATATTTTTCCACATGCCTCTCATAACTGGCAGTTTTTTAAAGAGTCTTTTATCATAGTGATCGAACTTCCTCAAGCATGGTTTAAACTGAAGCTTTCAACAAATTATCAAACCGTTTATTAATTATTGTAGCGCAAAGTTTATCATTAAAAAAAGCCCTGCTAATTTTGAAGCAGGGCTTTAATTAATATATTCAAATAGGTTAGCTATTGTTGACCATACAATTCCTTAACCTTGGCCCTGTCCGGAGAGCCATCCTCAAGAAGGGGAAAATCCGTGATAAATTCCACATATTGAGGTTTCTTGTATCTCGCTATACGCTCACCAACAAAATCTATAAGCTTCTGTGGCTCAAGGC
>QMLT01000279.1 GCA_003646875.1 Deltaproteobacteria bacterium | reverse complement strand
TTGAACGTCTATAAAAACTGATATTTCCCCTCCCCTCGTGGGAGGGGACAAAGGGGAGGGGGCACCCTCACCCCAGCCCTCTCCCCTGTCTGCGTGCGGACACCTGCCTGCCGCGCAACGGCGCAGGCATGGCGCACAGGCAGGCATCAAGGGAGAGGGTGTGTTTTTACAGTTTGTAAATTTCTGTTTCATGTATAACTTCAAAGCGCAGCGCCGGAGTCATTTGCTAAGTTCAAACAAGGGAGATCTTCATCCCAGGATAAGGTATACTTTCAGTTGGTGGTATCGAATATCTTCCCTGGATTAAGTATTCCATTTGGATCTAACAGGTTTTTTATATCTTTCATAAGCTTCAATTCCCTTGGCTTGACCTCAAGAGAAAGATATTTTGACTTGGTGTTTCCAATGCCATGCTCACCCGATAATGTTCCACCGAGATTGACTGTTTCCTTAAATATGTCGCCTACTGCATCCTCAGCGCGCCTCATTTCTTCAGGCACGCTGGGATCAATCAGGATGTTGATGTGTATATTGCCATCGCCAGCATGCCCGAAGTTGACGATTTTAACACCATGTTTTGTGCCTATTTTGGATATTTTATTCAACATCCGGGTCAGATTGCTTCGCGGGACACATATATCCTGGTTAATCTTTCCCTTGCTAATAGTGTAAAGCGCTGGCGATATTGAACGCCTGACAGACCAGAGGTCATCCACTTCTTCTTCAGTCTCTGCTTTTCTTACCACAAAGGCCTTATTATTTTTACAGATATTCATAATGCGCACAGCATCCCGGCGTACTGTCTCTGGAGAACCATCTATCTCAATGAGCAGCATAGCTTTCGTTTGCTTCATAACACCGGAGCCTTTATAGAGCCTAACGGCCTTGATAGCCTCCTCATCAATAAACTCCAGCGCTCGGGGCACAATTTTTGAGGCGATAATGGAAGATACCGTATCTGTAGCATTGTTTATGCTCTTAAAAGATGCCAATATCGTCTCGATCTTTTCCGGTAGCGGTATTAGCTTGACTACTATCCTGGTGAAAATGCCAAGTGTTCCTTCAGAGCCGATAAAAAGCTTAGTCAGATCATATCCTGTGACACTTTTTAGCGCTTTTGAGCCAGTTTGTATTATCTCTCCTGTGGGCAGCACTACTTCCAGCGCTATCACATAATCCTTTGTAACGCCATATTTTACACCTCTTAGCCCTCCAGAGCATTCTGCGACAGAACCACCCATAGTGGCAAACTTATTGCTGGCAGGATCTGGAGGATAAAATAAGCCCAATCTCTCTACCTCATTCTGAAAAGCGGCAACTATGACACCAGGCTCCACAGCGCTGATCATGTTTGCCTTATCGATCTCTATTATCTTATTCATCCTATTCATATTCAGCGATATTCCACCATAAACTGGCAGAGCTCCACCGGTCATGCCGGATGCAGCGCCCACCGGATATACCGGTATGCGTCTTTCGTTAGCTAATTGCAGTATCTGTGACACTTCCTGAGTTGAATAGGGCCACATAACCACATCAGGCATAGCCCTCTGTTTGGTTGCATCATATGCGTGGCATACTCTCGCCACTTCTGCATCAGATATGTGCTCCTCGCCTACTATCTTCTCAAATTTTCTGAATAGTTCTCTTTCTATTTTCATATACCTATATTCCACTGTATTATAAAAATTTTTTCCTTGACAACGACCAATAAAAATAATAGTTCCATCACAGCTAAATTATAATCACATTCAGGCTCCTTTTTCCAGATAATCAACTTTAATTCTTTACTGGGGTAGGAGGATCAACTGACAACTGAATGTCCAAAAAGATGGTATTTTTAAGGCAGAAAAATCCCAAACATATTTTTTAATAGAAGGAGGTGATAATAAGAGCATAAATAGTCTGTTTTGTAAATGAGGTAATTAAGGATATTTTTCAAATCTTTCTAATAATAACCAAAAAAGGAGGACAGTTAAATGGCGTATAATGCAGTTGAAATGAGTGATTGGCAGATTTCAGAAGCAGCGGAAGAGAATATGCCAACACCGGAAGATTGGCGAGAGAGGTTAGGTCTTGAGAAGGATGAGATCCTTCCAATGGGCAGGCTAAGCAAGCTGGATTTTTTGAAGATCATTGAACGTTTGAAGGACAAACCAGATGGCAAGTACATAGAGGTAACTGCGATCACCCCAACGCCCTTGGGTGAGGGAAAAAGTACTGCAACCTGCGGCCTTTTAGAAGGACTTGGAAAGAGAGGCCTAAATGTGGGCGGATGTATTAGGCAGCCCTCTGGAGGGCCTACCATGAATATCAAAGGAAGCGCTGCGGGGGGCGGAAATGCACTAATAATACCCCTCACAGAATTTTCCATGGGCCTTACAGGGGATATCAATGACATCATGAATGCCCATAACCTGGCAATGGTTGCACTGACTGCCAGGATGCAGCATGAGAGAAATTACAATGATGAACAGCTCGAGAGGCTCACACATATGAGGAGACTGGACATTGATCCTACCAGGGTTGAAATGGGCTGGATAATGGACTTCTGTGCCCAGAGCCTCCGGAATATCGTCATAGGGCTGGGTGGTCGTATGGATGGTTTCGCCATGCAGTCAAAATTTGGAATCGCAGTAAGCTCAGAGCTTATGGCCATTCTTTCCATTGTTAGGGACCTGGCGGACCTCCGGGAAAAACTTGATAATATTACCTTAGCATTTGATAAGAGAGGAAATATAATTACCACTAAAGACCTGGAAGTAGGTGGCGCTATGACAGCATGGATGAGGAATACCATTAATCCTACCCTATGTTCCACGGTAGAGTATCAGCCATTAATGGTGCATGCTGGCCCTTTTGCAAATATTGCTGTAGGGCAGTCTTCTATCATTGCCGACCGCATTGGTCTCAAGATGTTTGACTACCATGTAACTGAAAGTGGCTTTGCTGCTGATATAGGCTTTGAGAAGTTCTGGAATG
The DNA here is from genome assembly GCA_003646875.1 of Deltaproteobacteria bacterium. Classification (GTDB taxonomy): domain Bacteria; phylum Desulfobacterota; class DSM-4660; order Desulfatiglandales; family B25-G16; genus B33-G16. The sequence goes on along the minus strand of QMLT01000279.1, from coordinate 481 downwards.
TCAAATGCCGATACAGCGGCCTCAAGCCCCATGTATCAGTCCTTACCACTACTATCAGGGCATTGAAGATGCATGGAGGTGGACCCAAGGTTGTAGCCGGACTGAAACTTCCCGAAGAGTATACCAAGGAAAATCTTGAGTTACTTGAAAAGGGTATTCCTAATATGGTGCATCACATTCATACCATCAGGGAGTCAGGGATTAATCCGGTTGTATGCATCAATTCTTTCCATACCGATACAAAGGATGAAGTAGCCATGGTCAGAAAAGCCGCTGAAGATGCAGGGGCCAGATGTGCCACGGCATCCTTTTGGGCAGATGGTGGGGATGGAGCCCTGGAATTTGCAGATGCCGTTAAAGAGGCATGCGACCAGGAATCCGAGTTTAAATTCCTGTATCCCCTTGAGATGAAGCTGAGAGATCGGGTTGACAAGATCGCTAAAGTTGTATACGGCGCCGATAGCGTGTCATGGACCCCTGA
>QMLT01000278.1 GCA_003646875.1 Deltaproteobacteria bacterium | reverse complement strand
TACCTGGGACATGTATTCGTGGGCATCCCAATCATCTTCGAATTTATCATTAAGAGGCTTCACTTCATTCACAGCAAATTTCCTTGCCATCTCCTGATATTGGCGTCTCTCTTCTGAAAGTTGAAAATTATACATGCTTTTCCTCCTATGTTCTATTTAGCCACAAAGACACAAAGTCACCAAGATTATAGAAATTGACAATTAAAAATAATTCATTTTTTTCTTTGCGCCTGCCCGCCATCAGTTGGGCTTCAGGCGCTTGCAGGCAGGTCTTAGTGACTTGTTGGCTGAATATTTCAATTCTTTAATAAGGGCCGGGATAATCTCATTAATATTTCCTATAATACCATAATCTGCAAAGTTAAATATATCGGCCTTTGGATTTGTGTTTATAGCTATGATAAGCTCACTATTTATCATTCCGGCAGAGTGTTGGATAGCCCCTGAAACACCACACCCTATATAAAGTTTGGGTCGTATTGTCTTTCCAGTCTGACCAATCTTTTTATCCTCGGAAACCCAGCCCTCATCTACTGGAAGGCTTGTTGCCCCCACTTGAGCACCCAAAAGCTTTGCAAGTTCCTTCACCATTTCAAAACCATCTTGATTGCCAACGCCCATGCCTGCAGCTACTACCTTATCTGCCTCTTCTAATGAAATACCATCAGATGCTGCTCTCATAGTTTCAAGAACCTTAACCTTGATATCCTCCTCCTTAAGCTTTACATCAATATAAATCAGCTCCCCATGCCTTTTTCTATCCTGATCCTTTAACTCCATAACACCTGGTCGAACGGTTACCATCTGGGGTCTATGAAAAGGACATATGATGTCTGCCATGAGATCCCTGCCAAAGAAAGGTTTTGTAGCCACGATCAACCTCATCTCTTTATCAATATCAAGTTCAGTGCAGTCCGCAGTGCACCCTGTGTTCAATCGTGCCGATAGTCTCGGCGCCAGATCTCTTCCTATGCAGGTTGCTCCAATCAACAGTATATCTGGTTTTTCCTTTAAGGCCTGTTCAGCAATAATCTCTGTGTGGGTCTCTGTCCGGTAATCTTGAACGATAGGGTCATCTGCTATGATAACCCTGTCAGCCCCGTAAAAAATAAGTTCTTCCGCTATTTCTGAAACATTGTGGCCAATAAGGATAGCTGTAACATCCACCCCAAGTTTTTCCGCCAGGTCACGTCCTTTCCCCAATAATTCAAGGGAAACTCGAGCCAGTGTTCCATCACTTTGCTCTACAAAGACCCATAATCCACTAGATTCTTGTATATTACCAATTGACATATATGCCTCAAACAAGCCCCTTTTGCTTCAATATCTGAACCAGGTTTCTTGCTATTTCATCGGGTTTCCCTTCCAATATTATAACCTTTCCCTTGTGCACCTTTTTTATATAAACCTTTCTGGATTGCGTTGGGGAACCCTTTAAACCAAAATGTGTTTTATCCGCTCCAAGATCCTCATTTGTCCAGACTTGCACCTCTTTGTTTCTGTATGCATTCATGATACTTTCCATAGAGGGAATTTGCGGTTGATTAATTTCTTTTTCCACTGTTATCAGGGCAGGTAAGGAGGACGTCAATATCTTGAAGCCATCTTCCAGCTTTTGCTTTATCGTAACCGAATTATTATGTATGGTAATCTCCGTTGCATAGGTTAATTGGGGTAGATTCAGTAATTCTGAAACCTGAGGACCTACGTGGGCTGTCATAGCATCCCATGACTCTTTACCACAGAGAATGAGATCAAATCTTGATATCTTTTTAATGGCAAGGCTTAAGGCATACGAGGTGGACAGGGTATCGGATCCGGCAAATATTCTATCATTCAATAATATTGCCTTGTCGACCCCCATACTCAAGGCCTCTCTAAGGGCATCCTCTGCCTGACGAGGGCCCATAGAAAGGGCAGTGATTACACCTCCATGCTGTTGTCTTATTTGAAGGGCAGCTTCAAGGGCATTTTTATCATTGGGATTTAAAATACCTTCGACACCTTCCCTGATAAGGCTACCCGTCTTGGAATCCCATCCTATGTCGCTGGTTTCAGGCACTTGTTTGATGCAGACAACTATATTCATCTTTCCAGTCTTTATGTAAGTGATTAGGGAGTGATTAGGTTAGCTGGCTTTGTTATAGGGAAAAATCTTTCTTCTCTGTGTCCTTTGCGTCTCTGCGGTGCCTTACGAACGGGCCAATGCAGAACCAACAAGTGTCTTTTGAATCTCAGTGCTTCCAGCAGTTACGCCTGGAGAGGCAATCATTCTGTAGAGTCTTTCTATCTTATAGTCTTTACAGTATCCATAAGAGCCATGTATTTGTAAGGCCTTTCTGGCAACCTCCTGGATAGTTGGGACAACAAATAACTTAAGAGCTGCTGAATCCACCGTGATATCATCACCTTGATCCTGTTTGGAAGCCACTCTGTACGTCCACCATCTACTGGCTTCAATTGAGGCATGCATCTCTGCCAGCATCCACTGAAATCCTTGCATGGCGGTCATCGGCCTGCCTCTGACCATTCGCTCTTTTGCAAACTTCAGCGCTTCATTCAAACACTCCTGCCCCATGCCAACCATAAATGCCATCTGCTGAACCCTCTCGCCAGCAATCCACCTGAGCAAAATATGAAAGCCCCTGCCTTTGTCTCCTAAAATATTTTCTTTTGGCACCTTCACATCTTTTAGAAAAATATCCACTAAGCCCTGGCCTGCAAGTCCCATCAAAGACCATGGCTTAGACCAGGTATAACCATCAGAACTTTTGTCTACTAAAAATGCAGTAACTCTTTCTGTCTCATCCTTCGCATAAAAAACGCCGTATCCTTTCTTATGCCCATAAGAAATGAATCTCTTTGTTCCATTTAACACATAATAATCTCCATCTGGTTTGGCAGTTGTGGTAATCGCCGTTGGATCTGATCCGGTAGCTGGCTCAGTAAATGCCATAGTTGCATAACCTGACCCATTGCACAGAGGAGGGATAAATCTTTCTCGAAGAGCCTCTGAACCCCAATGATAGATGGTCTCAGAAACACTGTTGCTCAAGGCTACCAGAAAGGCGGCTGCCGAACCTGTCTTTGCAAGCTCTTCCAGGATAAATATAACATTAAGGGCGCTTGACCCAATACCGCCGTATTCCTTTGGGATCATTATACCAAGCATCTGTGCCTTTGCAAACTTCTGCCAGATATCTTCTGGGATAGCATCCTCTTTTTCTATTTTTCCTATGATCGGGTCAATTTCCTGCCTGGCAAAATCCCGAGCTGCTTTAACCATCATTTTACTTTCACCGGATAGGATAAAATCCATTTTTTTCTCCTTTCCTTGATCAAATAATCAGAAATTTACAAACTCGATAGGCACCTTATAGAAACTTAAAAAAATATAATCAGACGTTTACAAACTGATAATTGAACGTTTAAAAAAACCGACATTCCCCCTCCCCTCCTAGGCTGACCATGTCCCACATTTTTTGCTGCACACAGGGGGTACC
>QMLT01000277.1 GCA_003646875.1 Deltaproteobacteria bacterium | reverse complement strand
TTTAAGTTTACATAATATATATTATCAGACATAATATTAATGTAAAAACATTACTTATTATTCTTATTTTTTGATTCATAAAGATCTTTATCTGCCAATGCGATTAAATCGTTTGCATCCATTTCTTTTTGATATGTTGCAAAACCAAGACTGGCTGTAACACCATCTCCCTTTTCAAATCCTTTTTTAATTCTTTCACTTGTATTGAGAACAATTTCTTTATCTGCCTCAACAAGAATAATTGCGAACTCATCACCCCCATATCGAAAGGCTGTGTCTACGTTCTCCCTGATGTTTGAAAGGATTATCTTTCCAGCTTGAGCAAGGATTCTATCACCTGCAAGATGACCATATGTATCGTTATATTTCTTGAAGTTATCAAGATCCAAAAGGATCAGGGATAAGGGATGATTCTGACGGTTTGCCCTATTCACCTCCTCTTTTAGTTTATTATGAAAGTGTCTTTGATTAAAAAGACCGGTGAGGTTATCAGTTATTGATAATTTGGCTAATTCATCTCTGATCCTTTTCTCTATCAATATTCTGCTTATCTTCGCCTCTATTTCATCAATCTTAAAGGGCTTGGAAATAAAATCATTTGCGCCAGCATTAATAACATCCATATACGCATAGTCTTTATCGTAACCAGTCATAGCAATTATACTTATATCAATCTTTTCTTCCCTCACATTCTTTATTAATTCAATTCCATTAAATTCTGGCATATTGATATCAGTAATTAAAAAGGTATATTTTCCATTTTTTATTTTCTGTAATGCCTTTTTTCCACTGTTCTCTGAATCAACATTAAACCCTAAACTTGACAGTAATTCTGTTACGACCTTTGCCACCTCTATCTCATCATCAACAACCAGAAGATGTTCTTTATGATATCCCCGCTCCATGGTTACATAACCTCATATACCTTCTGATTATATTTGTCAACTAACTCCCCAAGTAATGAATTTTGAAAACCTTTAATAATCTTTACCCGCACCAATTGCCCCTTAAGATTTTTGTTAGCAAAAAAATTGACAACCTTATTTCCTGACGTTCTTCCTGTAAGCTGACTGTCCCCCTTTTTCCCGGGGCCTTCCACTAAAATCTCTTGAATGGTTCCCTCCATTAGTTTGTTTTTTGATAAGGTTATCTTTTTTTGCTTTTCCTGCAATATAGATAGGCGTCTTTGTTTTTCTTTTTCATCTAATTTTCCCGGTAACTCTAATGCACTGGTTTTGGGCCTTTCAGAATATTTAAAGGAAAATAGATTATCAAACTCTATTTTATCTATTAATTGCAGGCTATCTTCAAAATCCTTTTCAGTTTCACCTGGAAATCCAACAATCAAATCGCTTGTAATTGTTATATCAGGCCTTGTTTTTTTTATGCGCTCTATTAGAGAAATATACTTATCTCTTGTGTATTTTCTATTCATAAGCTTGAGTATATTATCTGAGCCTGATTGAACTGGCAGGTGAATATGAGAACAAAGGCTCTTTAATTCTCCAAAAGAACCTATGAGTTCATCGGATAGATCCTTTGGATGAGATGTTATGAAGCGAAGTCTTTTTAAACCCGCTATACTATCCAACTCCTTTAGCAAACCAGGAAATGTTGGCAAGGCATTGTTTTTGGTATTGTAGGAGTTTACATTTTGCCCAATAAGGGTAATTTCCTTTATACCCTGGCTGATCAAATATTTAGACTTATTAATGATGTCCTCTGCTGGAAGGCTTGTCTCCCTACCCCTCACAAAAGGAACAATGCAATAAGTGCAAAAATTATCACATCCCTCCATAATTTTTAAAAAAGTTGCAACCCTTCCTTTTACGTAGCCGTTGCATGTGGGTAATGTGGGTGGTTCACAGGTTAAATCAAGGGATGAGGCCTTCCCTCTTCCTTCCTTGATTTGATCAAGAAGATCATCGATGTGGTAAATATTTCTTGGGCCCAAAACCAAATCAATAAATGGAAAACGTTTTAAGAGACTTGTGCCTTGTTCTTGGGCGACACATCCGATGATTCCAGAAATAATATCTGGCTTCTTGCTCTTTAAAGAAGCCAGGCGACCAATAAGTGTTAATGCCTTTTGTTCAGCCTTTTGTCTGACCGCACAGGTATTTATTAAGATAATATGAGCATCATTGATGCTATCTGTTTTTTTATATCCTTTATTTATAAGGATTTGGCTGATAGTGTCAGAATCATGCACATTCATCTGACACCCAAAGGTTTTTATATAAAATAATGGATCCACATGGCACCTCCGTGCCTGCGAAAGAGAAAAGTTTATCGTATCAATACAATTTCTCTTTATTAATATGGATACTTCCCTCTTCCTGTAAAGATTTTATAAGTGAAAGTATATCTTCCCTACAACAGGGCGCTATAGAGATTTCAATCTCACCATTTATTGGATTAATAGTTCTCATAGACGCCATGCCGTCGTATGATTCTATTATCCATTGCAAATAACATATTTCCTTTCTATCTATAGACAAAAGATATTTACCGGTTTGTCTCATTGTAAGAGGATTCGCCCCATTTCAGTTTTGTTCTTAAAATATCGAAATAGTCCTGACCAGGGGATTTAATTAGCTTAAGTTTTTTTTCTGACTTAGAGATAATAACCCTGTCATTAGTTATAAGATCAAAGCCAACCTGGCCATCAAAGGTGAGTGTGACTTGCTCGCTATTTTCCCCCATCTCTATCTCTATTACTGATTTATCCGGCAATATAATTGGCCTGTGAGTCAATGTAAATGGGCATATTGGAGCTAATATCAATGCCTCTAAATCCGGGTAGATTATCGGGCCTCCAGCGGAAAGATTATAACCTGTTGATCCTGTTGGAGTAGATATTATCAACCCATCTGCCCTAAAGGTCGTGAGAAAACGACCATCAATCGATACCATCAGGTCAACAATCCTGGCTAATGCGCCTTTGTTAATAACCACGTCATTTAAGACTGAAAAACGACATTTTTCTTCACTATTTCTTAGAATGCTAGCCTGCAACATCAACCTTGTTTCAATGGTTATTTCTCCAGTTACAAACTTTTCTATGTCCTTATAAAGCCTTTTTAACGGAATCTCTGTTAAAAAACCCAATCCTCCAAGGTTGATGCCCAAAATGGGCAGACCATATCGCCCAACCTTTCTGGCGGCTCCCAGCAATGTTCCATCTCCGCCTAATACGACAACCCAGTCAACTGTATCTGGTATAATTGTCTCCTCCTCAAGGAATTGGTTTAAGGCTGGGCTGGATGTCATCTCTTCTGTGTATACGTTTATCCCTCTTTCTTTAAACCAATCCTTTAATCTTTGACACTCCCTTTTTGCAGGCTCAAAATCGTGCTTAAATATTATCCCGACTGATTTAGGTATATTTGTCATTTGTCATTGGCCATTTGTCATTTGAAACTTTGTAACTCAATAAGTTGGGGCAGCAGCTTAAAAATGCTGCATTTTTAAGGAGCATGGGTATGTCTTTTTTTGTCTCATGCCCTATAAC
>QMLT01000276.1 GCA_003646875.1 Deltaproteobacteria bacterium | reverse complement strand
TCGCTGGACTGTTACACCTGGTGTCCGTTACTATCATGTGGACATGGATACCTATTATTCCCAATTCGGAGCTGGCTGGCCAACCTCGGGCAAAGAACAAGAAGAAGATGGCTTCTATCCGAGCCTGAAGGTGGATTTCCAGGCCACTCCTGAAACGGCCCTTTATGCCGCGGTGAGTCGTTCCTACAGGCTCCCCTGTCCGTGAGACTACTACTGGTGGGCGCGGTGCGCCTCCCTGGAAAATCCATCATTGGACCCGGAATCGGCTTGGGAGTATGAAGCAGGGATCATTCAAGAGTTCAAACCACTGACCATCAGAGCAGCCGGTTTTTATTATGACATTAAGGACTTCATTAATGACAATGGCATCACAGCGGCAGGTAAGCTGGGAGGCATGGGAACCCTAGGCAGTAACTGCCTCTATAACATTGATCATTTTAAACTTTATGGAGCAGAACTTGAGGCAGCCATCCGTCTGGGAGAAAGGTTTCGAGCTACAGCAGCCTATGTCTATCAGGAATATGATGTTGATGAGACAGGCTTTGAAGACAATTGGACATATTATCTTCCTGCGCTTTTGCCTAAGCACAAGGTCAAATTACTGGCCCGCTATAATGTCTGGCCGGACGGCTGGCTACAGGTAAGTTCCCGCTATGTCGGCGAACGCAAAGCTCAGAAGGGCGGAGAACTGGATGACTATATCACAGTTGATCTTGGATTTGAGCAGAAGTTCAAGTTTCAAGAGCAGGAGTACATGGCCAAATTCTTTTGCAGCAATGTAACTGGCACCGACTATGAAGAAATATCAGGTTATGAAATGCCTGAGTATGTCTGGGGATTCCAGCTCGGTGCGAAATTTTAAGGAAATCAAGGAGTCAGATTCATGAATAAAATAAAACAACTTGCACTCTTTTTAATATTTTTAATGGCTGCAGCCGGATGGCTTTGTCCATCTCAGGCTGCAGCCTGGGGCCGGGGCCATTTCTATGCTATTGGAATCGGTCCGGCAGGACCCCGGACAGCAACTCTTCAGGCCCTGGATACGATCAAGCGGATGGATTTCATTGTAGCTCCAAAAGATTCACAGGTGAGGCTCTTTGCGGACTACATTAAGGATAAACCCATTTTGTTCGACCCATGGACAGGTATCTGGGATTACAAAGGGAAAATGCAAGAGAAATTAAACAAGGAGGAATTATCCAAATTCAAGATAGAACGTTTTAGGATACGGGATAGGAGGGTGGAAAGGATCAAGAGGCTTTTAGCTCAAGGAAAAGATGTTGGACTTCTTGACTCTGGTAATCCATCCCTTTTCGGGCCTAGCCACTGGTACATCGAGCAGTTTGACCCACGGGATGTAGTCATTATTCCGGGCATGGGTTGCGATGCAGCAGCTATGGCTGCCTTGGGAAAAAGCGCTATCCCTGCACATGATACCCGTTTTGTTATGCAAACGGCGCCGTTTTTCTTGATGGGCCGGGACATGGGTGATAAGCAGATCCTAAGAGATCTATCCAAGTACCCGACGACCATGATCCTGTATATGGCTTTAAAAAATCCAAAGAGGCTGTTTGAGGCCCTTGGTGAAGTACTTCCAGCGGACATGCCATGCGCTGTGGTGTATTGGGCAGGATATCCTGACCGACAGCACATCCTGCTGGGGACGGTGGCTGATATGGGAGAGAAGCTTTCAAGAGAAAAGGAAAGATTCATGGGCCTGTTGTTGATTGGGCGCTTTCTGGAAGGTAAGCCCTATGAGTCGGCCATGAAACAAGTACGGAAACAGTTAGAATAATAGTATGAGAGATTTCTAAATGAAATTCCCCGAAGATCGGAAAAAGCGCCTTCGGGGACCTTCTGTAAAATGAATATATTTAAGGAGATATCCCATGATGAAGAAAATTTTTTTGTTTTTTTTATTATTGCTTTTTTGTTTTCAAGCGCCTTTTGCTCGAGCACACAGTTTATGGCTCAATATAGATAATAATCAACCAAAGGTAGGGCAGGCAGTTCAGATTGAGATAGGCTGGGGACACAAATTTCCCAAAGATGAGCTAATTTCAGAAGAGTTTATGAATCAGGTATATGCCTTGAATTCAAAAGGGGAAAAGATTTCTCTTAAGAAAATATCCCCATCTCGATTTGAATTTATGCCCAAGACACCAGGCATTTACAAGATATTAGCAAATATCAAGCCCGGCTTTCTTAGCAAGACTACGGAGGGATACAAGTTGCAGCCAAAAAAGGGTTTGCAGAATGTCGTATCTTGCTTCCGTTTTGATATGCGTGCTAAGGCCTTTATTTTTGTTGGCGATAGCAAGAAGATGCCTGATCAGTGTATCGGTGATCCTTTGGAGATTACCCCACTCAAAAACTCAAAACTTTTAAAAGAGGGTGACATTTTTCCGGTAAAGGTGACTTTTGATGAAAAAGCCCTTCCTAACGTTGATGTCCGTGCCAGTTACGCAGGTTTTTCAGACCAGCCAAATACCTACGCCTATAGCACCAAGACTAATGAGGAGGGCGTGGCCAGAATCAAGATTCTAAAAAAAGGAAAATGGGTGGTTAATGTGCTCCACGAAGTCCCTTATCCAGACCCTGAAGAGTGTGATAAATACCGGTATAACTACTGTTTCACCTTCGAAGTGAAATAAAAAATACCTATCTCTTGTTGAAATTTCTACCGAAGGCGCAATCAAAGGTTGGTTGAAAAACCTTTTTTGCCTGTGTATCCAATCAGGAAATCTTTAGAACCTGATATCTTTGTAACCTGAATCCTGATTTTAAGAATCACCTGGAAGAGTTTGAAAAACAAACTGAACAATATTGAGCTTAGAAGAGAAATCGGTTTCTTTTCCGCAACTATCTTAGTAGTTGCCAACATGATAGGAACCGGGATATTTACCACCTCCGGCTTCATTATGGAGGAGCTTGGTAATCCCCACACCATGCTTCTTTGTTGGTTTGTGGGAGGCATATTTGCCCTGTGTGGGGCGCTTTGCTATGGAGAACTGGGGGCCATATTTCCAAAGGCCGGTGGAGAATACGTCTATTTACGGGAAAGCCTTGGCAAATGGATGGGCTTCCTTTCTGGTTGGATCTCTTTGATCGTTGGTTTTTCTGCCCCTATCGCAGCGGCTTCCATTGCCTTTGCTACCTATTTCTTTCGCTCATTTTCACTTCACCTTGGTCCAATCATTACCATACCACTCTCAGGAATCAATATCTTTACCATATCGACACCCACTATTGCGGCTATCAGCGCCATCATTATCTTTTCGCTGGTACATTATCATAGTCTCTTGGTTGGCAGCAGGGTTCAAAATTTACTGACCCTATTCAAAACAGGTATCATCGTTGTCTTTGTTATAGCTGGACTGTTTTTGGGTAATGGCTCAATATCCAATTTCTCAGAAGGCATAAACATGAGTTCCGTGTTTCAGGACAAATTTGCTATCTCGCTGATATTTGTAACATTTGCCTATAGTGGATGGAATGCAGCCGCTTATCTAGGGGGTGAGATCAAAAAGCCGGA
>QMLT01000275.1 GCA_003646875.1 Deltaproteobacteria bacterium | reverse complement strand
TGCTATTATTGCGAGCCCAACAAGTTTCAAAAAAATATTCTTTTTCATGTCTTATTCCTCCTTATATTTGGTTAGGGATAGGTTAAATAGTTCCTCGATTATTCTATCTTCACCTCCTTTCTGTAACAATCTGATTTCGAGAAACCTCACCATGAGAATTTTACATAATACTTGAGGTTATATAAGACCCCGATAGTTTGCAATAAATTTTTTGTTTCTTTAAATTTTTAAATGGGTAAGTAAATGTCTATGTAATCTTATCAACGGCAAGATTGAGTATTTTCGTGATGTGAATGCGATCAAAAAGGTGCGGCATTCGGTAAATAATCTGTAATGCCTTTTATAAATGCCAAGGACCTATCACAAGTAATATCTGGAATGTGCTTACTTAAAAGCTTACCCTTGTGTTCTTTAAAGATCATAGAGGAAGGCCTTAACTTTCTCGTGGTCTTTTCCTCCGGTGATAAAAATCGTTCGTCTTTTATCAAGGTCAACAAACAATTAAGCGCGCCGCTCCAGGGTGTACCTAGAGACATAGTAGCCGACTAGTTATTTTTGCTAAAATATACTAGGTTCCACAAACTCCCCAAAAATATCCCTGAAGACATTAGTCATCTCCCCAACTGTGGCATATGCCTTACAGCAATCCACCAGATATGGCATAACATTTACTTTCTCCTTAGTCGCCTTCTCCAATGCCTTTAGCGTTCGGGTAACATCCTTATTGTTTCTTGCTTTTTTCAGTTCTTTGAGATTTTTTATCTGCTCTACGGCTGATTCATCGTTATATTCATGAAGCTCTACCTTTCCCACCGCCCCTCCAGTATATTTGTTGGCGCCTATTTTTATTAACTCCCCGTTCTGAACACCTTTTTCGAATTCATAGGCCTGCCTAGCCACTTCTTTCTGGATATAACCTGATGAAATTGCTTTGACCATGCCCCCTAACTTATCAATCTTTACCATCTCTTCAACAATCTTTTCCTCCATCTGTTTGGTAAGGGTCTCGATGAAATATGAACCTGCTAATGGATCAACCGTATCCCTGAGGCCTACCTCATCCATTAAGAGTTGTAGTGTTCTCAAAGAGATCAGGGCAGAATGGGGGGTAGGAATGGTATAGGCCTCATCATAAGAGCACAAAGCCATGGTCTGAGCACCGCTTAAGGCAGCAGCCAGGGCATAATAGGCGCTTCTTACAATATTGTTTTCAGGTTCTTCCTTTGTAAGACCTCCTCCCCCTCCGCCAAATATACCCCGTAAAAACATAGATTTATCGTTTTTTGCGCCATACCTTTCTTTAATATTCTTGGCCCATAGCTTTCTTGCTGCCCTGAATTTGGCTACTTGTTCCCAGAGGTTTCCGAATACATCGAGGTTAAAGGAGAATCTACCGACAAAGTCATCAATGTCATATCCTCTCGCTAAAACATTATCGATGTATGCGTTTGCAATCTGTATAGCGTATGCAATTTCTTGTACTGGGGTGGCGCCCGCTTCCCTTATATGGTAACCGCACACACTTACAGGATTAGCCCTCGGCATTTCCTTCACAGAGTACTCAATAACATCACCAATCAGGCGAACGGCTGGCTCTACTGGAAAGATCCAGGCCCCCCTGCCGACGATCTCCTTTAAGATATCGTTCTGGGGGGTGGCGCTTATCTCCTGTTTAGAGAATCCATATTTTTCTGCCACAGCCTGATACATGGCAACCATGATCGAGGCGACAGCATTTATTGTCAGGCCGGAGCCGATTTTGTCCAGGGCAATGCCCTTAAAGGCAATCTCAAAATCCCTCAGAGAATCCACTGCCATCCCTACCCGACCCACCTCTCCCTCGGCCATAGGGTCATCAGAGTCGTAACCCATCTGCGTTGGGAGATCAAATGCTACATTAAGTCCAGTTTGACCTTGAGATATTAGAAGTTTCCAGCGCTCATTCGTCTCTTTTGGGGTGCCAAACCCTGAATATTGCCTTGTTGTCCATGCCCTGCTCCTGAAGCCCAATTTATGTATTCCTCTAGTAAAGGGATACTCTCCCGGGTTGGCAAGGTCTTTTGTATAGTCAAATCCAATATTTTTTAAGTCATCGCCTGTATAGAGAGGTTTTATGTGGATTCCAGATTGTAGGATTACATCTTTAATCCTGTCTTTTTCATCTTTTATATACCTGGCTACTCCCATCTTATACTCCTACATGTAATGTTTTTTTGTGTTTGTTGGGTTCATTGAGTTTTTAGGGTTTTAAGTCTATGAAGTGTCTAAAATAAACACCTCTTTAGACGTTCTTTTAGAACGACTCAATAAACTCAAGAGACACAATAAGGTCAATAAACTACTCACTACGCACGTGTTCTTTTATAAACTTTATAGATTCTTCAAAAGGTGTTCCACCAGGGAAAACCCCTTTAATCCCTATCTCTTTCAAGACAGGGATATCCTTGTCTGGGATTACCCCACCCACAACAACAATTATCCTATCTAAACCCTCCTTTTTCACCAACTCCATTATCTTCTTAGAGATTGGAATATGTGCGCCGGACATAATGGAAAGGCCAATGACATCCACATCCTCTTCAACAGCCATCTTAACTATGGAATGCACAGTTTGATGAAGCCCCGAATAGATGACTTCCATCCCGGCATCTCTCAGGGCATGGGCCATAACCTTTGCACCCCTGTCATGACCGTCAAGGCCAGGTTTTGCAATAATTACCCTGATCTTTTTGGTGGACATTATATATTCCTCTCTTGTTTTTTTCAAAAAGAATGATGATTGATGCTTACATTGCCTTTTCTAATTTCATTGATGACAAATTCTTTACCCCGCAAGATATGATCTCTTACAAGCATTTCTGCCGTTTTTGCCTGTCTTTTTTCTATGGCATTTATTATCTCTCTATGATCCTTGTTTGATAAACGGGCCATATCTATGGAGTTTAATATAATTTTCCTTAAAAAATAGATTTCATCTCTCAGGTTGTATATCATCTTAATTAATCTTTGGCTCCTGCTCAAGGCGTAGAGGAGTTCATGGAATTCAGTATTTAGCCTCGCCAATTCTTTTAGATCGTTATTGTCCAGAGATCTCTGGAATTCTTCTATCTTTTCTTCCAGGGGTAGTATCTCTTCATGTCTATGCCTGTTAGCAGCAAGGAATGCGGCAAAGCTCTCCAGGATACTCCTTATCTCAAAAGTTTCTTCAATATCAGATATGCCTAACCCTCTTACCACATAGCCTCCCTTTGGCAGGGGCTTAAGAAAACCCTCAGCTCCGAGTTTATGTACCGCTTCTCTAACAGGTGTCCTGCTGATACCCATTGATTCAGCTAACTCACTTTCTATTATACGTTTTCCAGCAGGGATTTCACCCCTTACAATCATTTGTTTGATCTGTTCAAAGGCCTGGTTGCCGAGGTTCTCCTTTTTTAGGCTCCTTATTGGAAAGGGATCCAATCTCTTTGGATATATTTCCTGTTTTTCCATAACTGTAGACACTTATCATTTTAAGTACTTTAGGCACTTTATTTACCGAAGGTACTG
>QMLT01000274.1 GCA_003646875.1 Deltaproteobacteria bacterium | reverse complement strand
ATTAATCCGATAGCATCTTTGTTAGTCTTTTCCTTATAATATTCTATGCCTTGCAGTAGTGAGCTTGCACAGTTACCAATACCAACGATAGCGATTTTGATTGTATCCATTTATAACCTCCTTCCTGTAACGACTGTTTCACCAATTAGTGGCTTAAAGAGAAGTCGTAATTGTAAAAAATTTTGAATACCTTCCATTTATATAACTTATTGATACCCCTTCATATTCCTTTTGAAATTTTTGCCAAACCAAAGATAACGTATCCTTAAGCATTGCCACGGCTTCAGGCTCAAAATCAGAACAATAGGCTAAAAAATTTTTCAGAAAGTTATCTTCACCTCCAGGCATCTGAAAAGGAGGTTTCTCGCTCCTGGCCCTTAGCTGGTGAAATAAGTTTTTTGCTTGACCCAAAGAAATTCCTGAAAAACATGGCTTAAGCTTCAAGAAACAACGACTCCAGAAATTAAAGAGAAGAGGATGAAAAGTCAGTTCTTTAGAATGAATGAACCCATTCTCTATTGGATAACATTCTGTCAATCGCTCTAACAACTTGTCCAATACCATCAAACGATGAAAGAGGCTCCGGCATTCATCAATCTCCGAAAGACTCTCAAAATCCTTATATTCTTCCCCCTCTTTTAGCCCAATGTAAAGTCGTGGTTTCTTCTTTAGAATCCCTGCGATTGTTTCTCCCCATTGATCTCCCCAGAATCCAACGTCTAATCCCTGGCGATAAAACCAACTCCCCTTCAACCAGCGCTCTGTCTCCCATTTCAGTTTCAGTGCAAGACCAAAGCCCACACGAAAGATGGACACCAGCGGATGGCTCCTCAGAAGATCTCGAGCCGAAGAGATACTGTTGCCACATAGCCTCTCAAGAGCCAGGTTTAGGTACCCCGCAGCCTTTCTGCATGTCTTGCTCAATATTTCAATATCATCCACAAGAATTCCATCTGCTGACAGGATATGATTACAAAGGCCGGCGAACTCCAGGCGGATCCTATCAAGAAACAAAGGGTCCATGATCCTGGATGCGGCATCTGTCAGCATGTTTTTGACCTCTGCATGATAGAACGGTAATACAGGCACCATGGCCCTGCTCTCATCATCTAAAAGGATATTAGGCAGCTCCGGTTTTTTCTCAATGGCAAGGGCCTCAGGATCGAGAGGGGCATAGATGGACAGGGCCTCCTCAAAGGGAAGAAAGCCGTGTTCAGCAAGACGCACATTCCTCAGCCGGTACATCTCTTCTTCAACTTCAGCAGGGAGAAAATTCCCTATCCCAAGAAGGAGGGTTTGACACCGGTCAAAATCCTCACTGGCCATCATTCTTAGGATATTCTCTATAGTCTCTTGGTGCTCTGGATAGATCGCTTTAATTTGGAAACCACCGTCAAGCCTGAAAAAGCCTTCCGGAAGATCATAATCCTCGTCTTCATTTTTCTTCTCTACCTGAATGCTTTTAAAAAAGTAGTAATAGGCAAGGGCTTTGCCTTCGCTCAATAACCACCTTGCAAGACGCTTACAATCGGCCTGCTGTAGACGTTTCATCCAAAGGGAGGTGTGGGCCACATTCAGACGGTCTTTTTTCCAGATTTCCAAATCAAGGAGATACTCCCACTGATCCACTGAGGCCAATTTAAGCAGAGGTAGACAGTCATCCTCGCCAATTTTCTTAAATAGCCAGAAGAAATCTTCATATGGCAACCCATGAACCAGTTCTTGGGGATTCTTATGATCAAGAATCCAAACCAGTATTTTGTTGCCAGAAAGGCTATAAAGATCCTTTACAAAAGCGCTGTGCTTGTCCCTCAAAACAGGTTCTTCAAACCTGCTATGGGAGGCCTCGAAATTTGGTTGGCTTTGCGCTACCAAAATCTACGATCCTATCCTAATTGTTATCACATAATCATTTTTCTCAAGTTTGAAAATGTCTCTGGTTTATTGCAGAGCATCACCTTGCTTTCTCCATCCTGATCTGTAATATTTTCATAAACACCACTGTCCCATCTAACCAGCTTAGTAAAACCCAGATCTTTTAGCTCTCTGTTTGCTCTCCCTGTATTGACATTACCTTGCGAAATAAGTTTAAATATTGGTTCCTCCCGGTTGGGGCATTGTGCCAATGGTCTATGATACATCGACTGTGCAGCCTCAAAAATCTTTCCCAGTGGACAGACCCCTCTCACGTGTTGATACTCGTAGATCGGCATGAGGAACTTACCCTCAAAAAAGGAAATTGCTTGTCGGCATCCGGGATTCCAAAAAAGTAAAGAGTTCATTTTCTTTCCTAATGATTATTGTTTTCTGAAATGCAAATCAGCAGTCAATACTATAACATCCCTTCGTTCGGACATTAGCAACCAGTTAGTGTATTGGAACTATAGTTTTAGTTTTTTGGCAGTGTTTGTTATATTACTGCGGGACAGAATTGTCAAAGTTGAAGACTTCAATCTTTGCGTTAATAATGCAATGTTTTATGAAATTTCTTTCGGCGTTTTTGAAATCTTCTTCTGAATAATGATTGAGATTTTCTGGAATTCTGAAGACCTTTCGATATTTCCTATTAAGTTCTTCAATAGCAGCATTTTTTCTAAAATTATTTCTCATGTTTACCTCCGCAATAAAAAATAATTAAAGAAAGATGCCTGATAACCAATACAATACCATCAGCTATATTCAGAAAGGTACTTAAAAATTAATCATGATTATTCCTCTGTCAAGACAAGAGGATTTGACTTTCCCATAGGTCAGAAAGGATGTAAAATTATAAGATGAATAGCGTAAGCTTAGAAATTGCTCGGCCAGATGATTAGAGGCTCTTTTTGATGGGTGTTAAAGAAAATTAAGGATACAGAATCTCACTACGTTTTATTTCTTAGTTAACTTTGTAATAATTGTATGCTCTTTTTGTGAAAATAAGCTCCCGTGATTGTGCTTTTTGCTGTGCCAGCTTCCAGCCTGGCAGACTACGAATGTAGAAATTCCCGCCCTCATTGATAAATCAAGAACCAGACTACTTGTCCCAATCCTTCAACAGTTGATCCACCCATTCTTCAAAGGACAGATACTCACCTGCGCTAAGATCATAACAATGGGCAAGAACCTTATCATTCCCTTCTTTCCTCTTTTCCTCGGCATATTTTTCCAGAAGATTTTTTACTTTCTGTTTGGAAAATCCATATTGCTGAGCAAGACTCTTTGTGCCAGGGGCATTTCTGTATTCAGCAGAGATTTGCCTGAGGGCCTTGAGCCTAATATCTTGAATCTCTTCTTCGCCTATCCCAAGCGAGGCAGCAAGAAGAGCTGCTCTCACAAAATGTTCACGCTCGATTTCAACCCTTAATTCATCCTTGTCTGCCTTTTCACTCACGGTCACAAATGGGTTAACTATTTGATATTATTATCCTATATTTACTCCGAAAAAATTAAGCATATTTTTTTAGTTGTCAAGATTACTTTAGTTGTCAAGATTACTTTAAGATTTTTTCTGTTTACTTTTTTATGTCTGCTGAAAAACAAAACTATACATCAGAAATTTACAAACTGCAAAAATTCT
>QMLT01000273.1 GCA_003646875.1 Deltaproteobacteria bacterium | reverse complement strand
GGAGAATAGAGATATCCATTGTTTTGATGGGGAAGGCGATAATATTCATTGCTGTGATCGGTGTTCCGCCCATGGCATAGATATCTGATAATGAGTTGGCCGCAGCAATCTGACCAAAGGTATAGGGATCATCAACAATAGGGGTAAAAAAATCCAATGAGAGCACAATTGCGAGGTCCTCTCTCAGTTTATATACCCCAGCATCCTCCGCATGTTCCATGCCCACGATCAGGTTTGGATGGGAAATAAGAGGCAAACCACAAAGCGCCTTGTCCAGGTCCCCTGGGCCGATCTTACAGGCTCAGCCTGAACCACTTACTGTTTCAGTAAGGCGTATTTTGACCTCATTGTCCATTTGATCATCCTTTATTACTATTCAGTTACTAAGTAAACACTTCCAATCTTCAACTATCAATTGTTTGAATCTATTTCTCCGGAGGATTGAGTAATACCTTATACTCCTCCCCGGCCACTTCTTCTACCTGGATGGAATAATTTTTACTTTTTGCAAGCCGGGTTACGTTCTCTTTTGAAACAGCGGTTTCTACCAGAACCGTAATCGGCTGGTCTGGATTTCCGTCAATAGCCTTTTTTGTCCTCACCACAGGGATAGGACAACTAAAACCCCGCACATCAACCTCAATCATTGTTAATTCCTCCTTCTTATTAAATTCAAAATACTCCACCATATCCTTTTCTTAAGTTAATGACAGTCATCTGTTGGGTGCTACATAACAGACACCACTCCATTCGCATAAATATTCCTTAAATATCGCTGGGAATTGGGAGATGATCTGCCAGACCCTGGTACCTGGCGTAGCCTGGGCATATTTTCCTGCCATGCGGTTTGCCCTGGCAGCAATTATAGCCGCCTCATGTAATTCCAGCTCAGCATAGGCAAAGGCAGCCACTAATCCGGTAATGGTATCTCCCGTTCCTCCGATGGCTTCTAATTCAGGTATGTTAGGTTCAGTAATGGTATCTATAATCTGCCCTTCTTTAACTACGTAGTCAATCTCCCCCTTGACCAGCAATAACTTAGCTGCGCTCTTAAGCTGGTATGCAGCAGTAACCAGCTCATGAGTCCGGGTTATATCAGTATCAAAAAGATGTTTGTTGATATAGGCTGGATGAGTGGCATCAGGATCTGCCAAAAAGGCAATTTCAGTGGCATCAGGAGTGAATATGTCAAATTTTGCTGCCTGTCCCGCTGCCTTGGCTGCATACATCGAGGAGGCGTCAGCAATCATGATCGGCCTTTTGGAGCATCTTTCGACAGATTCACATAGCCTCCTCATTAGGGCCATATCAGGGAGACAGTAGTGCAGCGCCAGCACATCCGGTGAAAGATCAGGGGTATTTTTAATGAGATATTCATAGATTAATCTGCTTCCCATTCCCTCGCCATTGTCTCCCACAAGCAATACCTTGGGAGGATCGAGCTTCAGGTAGTCAGTGGTAGCCAGCGCTGCGCTGATCAAGGCGGCAGTGCCCTGAGAACAGGGGATCTTGAAATCATTCAATCTCAGGAATTCCCCTTCAAACCTGGCCTCTCCTGAGGTCAGAGGCAGAGCTTTTATAGGAACCGTTCCAGAGATAAGCATTGTCATTTTAATTCCCTCCTTTCCTCCAGAGCTCCAGGCATTCTTCAAAGGCCCGATCCATCATCAGGGCACATAAAGTAAAACCAATCTCCTTTGGCCTGGGAGCTTCGGTGAGCTTTTTATCGATCAGTTGGGCATGAAGATAGGGGATATCAGGGCATCCTCCCCCGGAGGCATTAAGATTATGCCTGTATTTCTATCAAAGGTGACCTTCATATTGCCTGCCTTAACCATGGTTGCATCTTCGAAATTAGTAAGCTTAACAATCTCTAAAAGTTCCCCATCTCCTTTTAGGGGGACAACCTCAAGATAGGCTACATCTTTTTGTTTAAATAACCTCTCTATACCCATCTGCTCTACAAGATTTATCTCTACTGCTAAATCACAACCCTTTCTTAAGGCGGGAGGTGGGGCGACCAGCTTAACTCTGTAATTTTCTCCTTTAAGGGCCTTTTCCGCTCTTATGGCCTCCTCTACTTTTTCAAAAAGCAAAAGTCCTCCTCCCTCAAAGGAGGGTTTTTTCTTTCGCTTGAAGACCATCATTGTTCACCTTTCTTTCATCAAAAGGCCAATAACCAGACAAAAAACAATCCCTATAATCACTGCTGCCGGACCAAAGGCGCCAGGGCCTTTAGGGCTTGAGGCCAGAAGGAAGTTATGGGCAAAACCGGCCCCCACAATAAGGCCAAAAACAGTTATTCCGGCATCCGTATCCCCTTCGCTGCTAAGGATCGTCTGGCGTAAGGGACATCCTCCAAGGAGGGTGGCAGTTAAACCGGCCAGAACCATCCCTAAAAAATTCCAGAGATGACTGGTATGGGCAACCGGTTGGTTCTCAAAACCCCAGTGGTAAAATCCAGAGGCAAAGTTGCCCAGCAAATAGTTACAGATTATCGCCCCGAAGAAGAAGGCGGCAATCCCGCTAAAAAGGTAAAAATCCCTGACCAGCATGATGTCTCTCCAGCCTCCCACAAAGCACATCCTTGTCTTCTGGGCCACGAAACCGGCAAAAAGTCCTACTAAAAGGGAGAGAATGAGAGGGGCATGCATTGAGCCCGGCCCTTTTTCGCTGAAGAATAGAAAATGCGGCTTAAAGATGATCAAAAGAAGCAGTGCAGCCATAAATAACGGCATCATCCAGGCCGAGATAGTAGATACATCTTTAGCACGGCCAAGGTTATAACCCCTCTTTAATAACTGGATGCCGATAAACGCCCCCACAACCACTCCTGCAAGAGCAGGAATGCCATTAAGGTCACCCCCGGCAAGCCTGATCAGCGCCCTGATGGGGCAGCCAAGAAAGACCAATGCCCCGATCATGAAAAAGGCGCCAAGAATAAAACGAATTATTGGAGAGGAACCTCCTCTTGGTCTAAACTCCTTAAATGTATAAGCAGAGATAAAGGCTCCAAGCACAAAACCCATGATTTCAGGGCGCAGGTACTGCACTACCGCGGCCCTATGCAGCCCAAGTCCGCCAGTAATATCCCTATAGAAGCAGGCAACACAGATGCCCATGTTTGCCGGGTTGCCCCATTTAGTCAAAAGCGAAGCAAGTACCCCGAAAATAAGTCCCCCTAAGATGATCCATGTCCTTGGTGTCCAGAATTGACGTGTCATTGAAATATCCTCCTTTCATATATTTGATGGTTTTATGCAACATCAATATTCAGCCATCAAGACACGAAGTTTATGGAAATTGAAAATTGACAATTGAAAATATTCACTTGATGATAGGGAGATATAATTAATTTTTCTTCTTTGTGCCTGACCGCCATCGGCTTCGCCTTCCCCGTCCCGACCCGGAACGGGGCGAGGCAGGTGGGTCTCTGTGCCTTGTTGGCATGGTAATTGTTATGCAAGTATCTAAATTTAAGGAATAAGTCAAATTCAAAATAGTTATAATTCTTTGTTGATTATAATTGAAATTTATGGTAATAACTTACTCACGTCAATTC
>QMLT01000272.1 GCA_003646875.1 Deltaproteobacteria bacterium | reverse complement strand
GTTTTTTTGAGACTGTTTCCTATTGTCTCACACATGGAATAATGGAATGGTGGAATATTCCAATTGTGAGCGAAGCGAACTAAGTTCAATACCGGATTAAGAAGCATCCATTGTTGATTGCTGGGTTTACGATATTTGACAAAGGAGGATTGAGATGGATATTGTGGTATGTGTGAAACGGGTGCCTCTCACCGAGGAAGTAGATCTCGTCATCGATGAGCAGAAGAAGGGCATCAAGAAGGACCAGCTCGCCTTTGTCCTCAATGACTGGGATAACTACGCCATAGAAGAGGCTATCCTCATCAAGGAGAGGCACGGGGGAACGGTGACCGCCGTAACCGTGGGAAACGAGGATGATGAGGAGGTATTACGCCGCTGTCTGGCCATGGGCGCTGACAGGGCCGTACGGGTCGAGGCGGGCGATATGAGCAGGTTCGACAGCTATGGAATCACCAAGATACTCTGCCGGGTAGTCAAAGAGCAGCCCTATGACCTCATATTCACCGGCGTCCTGGCCAACGATGACTACCATGGCATGGTCGGCATGATGATGGCGGAGGAGTTGGGCATCAACCACGCCAATATGGTAATCGGCATCGAAGTTGAGGATGGCAAGCTACAGACCACCTCAGAGCTGGAGGGCGGTCTCGGTGAGGTTTCCATCGTCCAGCTTCCTGCGCTTCTGGCAATCCAGACGGGGATTAACGAGCCGAGATATGTATCCATCCTCGGCATTAGGAAGGCAGCCAAGAAAGAGCTGAAAGTCATCGATCTGTCAGAATTGGGTATGACCGATGAGGAGCTTGCTCCCAGGGCTCTCATCGACGAGGTGTACCTTCCTCCGGAAACCGAGGGTGCCCAAATCCTCTCCGGAGACCCGGCCGCGATCGCCACAGAGGTAGTTGAGATTCTCACGAAAAAGGGGGTGATGGAATAGATGAGCGAGATATTTGTCATCGTTGAACACAGGCTTAACGAGATACGGGATATCAGCTTTGAGATGCTGTGGAAGGCATGTGAGCTCGCCCAGACGCACTCACATACCGTTACCGCCATTCTGCTCGGCCATGAGGTAAACGCACTGGCTGAACAGATCTCCGATAGGGCCGATACGGTACTGCTTTTTGACGACGAGCGGTGCAAGAACTTCAATGCGGGTACCTACAAGGAGATAGTAGCCGCACTAATCCAGGAATCCAATCCGATCCTCACCCTTATTGGCAATACCTCATGGGGAATGGAGCTTGCTCCGTGCCTGGCCGTTAAAACAGGATACCCGTTGGGCACCGACTGCATCGACATCTCCTTTCAGGATGGGAAACTCATCGCGCAGCGGCAGATGTATGATGGAAAGATCTTCTCCAATATCTCCTTTGCTGACTCTCCGGGCTACCTGCTCACTGTTCGATCGGGCGTGTTTGCAAAGGACCCTCTCGGGCAGAGAAAGGCGGAAATAGTGAAGAAGGACTTCCCCCTCGCCGAAGTACCGCTGAAAAAGGAGTTTGTGGAATATGTGGAGACCGCGGCCGGCGACGTGGACATCAGCCAGGCGGAACTCCTCATCTCTGTGGGAAGGGGCATAGGGGAGGAGGAAAATATCACTCTGGTGAGGGAATTCGCCGAGGCCCTCGGTGGGATTGTCTCATGTTCCAGGCCCATTGTGGATAAGAACTGGCTGCCCAAGTACCTTCAGGTTGGGACCTCGGGAAAGTCGGTGAGCCCCAAGGTGTATATCGCCATCGGCATAAGCGGTGCATTCCAGCACATGGCTGGGGTGACCGGGGCGGGCACGATCATCGCCATCAACAAGGACCACAAGGCCCCCATCTTCAGGACCGCTGATTATGGGATTGTGGACGACCTGTTCAAGATCGTCCCGGCCTTGAAGGACAAGGTGCAGGAGTTAAAAAAAGGATGAAAATGGAAATAATAGACAATGCACTAAAGAGAGGGCAAACAACGCTCTCCGAGCATGAATCAAAGAGCATTCTCTCCTCATACGGAATTCCGGTTACCAGAGAAATGCTGGTCGAGCACACCGACGATGTCCTCCGCGTGGCCAATGAGATCGGGTATCCCGTGGTCATGAAGGGATGTGCGCCCGAGATCACCCACAAGACGGAAAGAGATCTCATCCGAACGGATATACGAAATGACGCGGAAGCAATGGATGCCTTTCAAGGGATCATAGCTGGCATGAACGGCGACAAGGGTGCGGTACTCATACAGGAGATGATCAAAGGGAAACGGGAGCTGGTTGTTGGCTTGATCAGGGATCCTCAATTCGGGCCTTGTGTCATGTTCGGCCTTGGGGGTATATTTACAGAGATCTTGAAAGATGTATCTTTTCGCCTTGCGCCCTTGGAGAAACGTGATGCCCTCGAGATGATGGGGGAGATCAAGGCCCACAAGATACTTGACGCAGTCAGGGGAATGGAGCCTGTTGACAGGGACATTCTCTCGGAGATGCTCATCAACGTGGGCAAGATCGGCACGGATAACGATTCAGTAAAGGAGATAGACATCAATCCTGTTATCATATCTGGCAGTCGTCCTGTCGCTGTAGATGCCCTTATTGTGCTGCAGTTTAGCCCCTAAGCCCATCTTCTCTGCTCGCCTTTTTCTGGCATAGTGCTAAGATACCTTTATGGGAAAATTAGCAATACCCATACACTCCTCGCCCTGTCTTTCTACCAAGCCTTCCGGCATTGACCAATTTGACAAGGAGCGGGGCAGGCCGGTATTTTTCACCGAGTTCTTTATGAAATGTCCTCATACAGGCAAGCAGAATATCAAGTCCAAAGGCATCTGCTGCGGCAAGAGGACCTAAAGGGAAGCCAAGACCTTTCACACAACTTCTGTCAATCTCCTCTGCGCTTGCAAGGGATGTCTCAAGGGCAAAAAAGGCCTCATTTACCATAGGAAGATAGAGCCTGTTGATAACAAAACCAGGGGAATCTGTAACGGTTACTGTCTCTTTGCCACATCTGGTAAGGAATGAGATAACAGTATCATGGGTTTCATCAGATGTCTCCATGCCTCTCACAACCTCAACTAATGGGGTAAGTGCTGCCGGAATCAGGAAATGTGTGCCTATACACCTTTCTGCTCTTTTTGTGACTGCACCCATCTCTGTAATACTAAGGGTTGAGGTATTGCTGGTGAGAATTGCTTCCTTGGGACAGGTGAGATCAGCTTTTTTGAAAATCTCCTTTTTTACTCCTATATCCTCATAAACAGCCTCAATCATAAGGTCCGCACCTGATAGGGCCTCATCTAAATTGGTAGTTGAACGTATGAGGGAAAGGATATTTTCCTTTTCCTCTTCAGTCATTTTCCCCTTTTTAACCTGGTTATTTAAAAAAGATTTTATACTATTCAACCCCTTTTCTACCAGCTCTGTAGATGCATCCACCATTGAGATCCTAAAACCACCTCTCGCGCAGACAATACCTATCTGGCTACCCATGGTGCCCATTCCTACTACAGTAACTCTATTTATTTCCATTTAAAGTCCTCCTTATCTTTATTCTTAAGATCCTTGATTTAAGAGGAAAGTAAACTCCGGGC
>QMLT01000271.1 GCA_003646875.1 Deltaproteobacteria bacterium | reverse complement strand
ACCTTGCTGCATATGATGCATACCTGTCGGGTAAACTCAAAGACTATGCCTATCCTGAGGAGGAGGTAAAGAAGGCGCAGACTGAATTGCCCAAGGTAGCGGCTTAAGCATAAGGCTTACGCGAGCCACCTAAAAAGTCAGGAGATAGGCGACTTCCGTCTTCAGTAGCGCACTCGCAGGGTCTGCATTCTTTCAACCCTGTGGGCGCGCCCCTTTACCATAAGGAGGTCAATAAATTGATCGAACAGTATGATCACAAAACGCTTCGATGCCCCAGGCTGGGCGGCGAGGTAAATTTTAAATACTGTCGTTTCGAAAATAACATGCTTCCATGCAGGTGGATCGTCGGTTGTTGGAAGACGTATTTTGATATCAATACGTTTCTGGAAGAGCATTACACCAAGGCGGAATTGGACCGAGTATTTGAACTCCCAAAGCCGAAGATTCCGAGCCTCGTGGGTCTCATAGAAAAGGCGAAAAAAGAGGCTAAGAAGAAAAATGGTTAAACAAGAAATTCTTCTTGGAAATGGGGCTATAGCCCTGGGTCTTTTAGAGGCCGGCTGCCAGATGGTTACCTCGTATCCCGGCACCCCCAGTTCTGAGATACTGCCTGAAGTTGTTCGCTTTGTGAAATCAGAAAAACTTGATACCTATGTGGAGTGGTCAACAAATGAAAAGGTGGCCCTGGATACGGCCTTTGCTGCCTCAATTACAGGAAAGAGGGCTGCCTGCTGCATGAAACAGGTGGGATTGAATGTGGCGGCCGACTCCTTGATGAGTGCAGCGTATATAGGCACTGTTGGGGGACTTGTTATTATCTCTTGCGATGACCCGGGCCCCCATTCCTCCCAGACAGAACAGGATACGCGCTTTATGGCCAGGCTTGCTAAGGTGCCTGTATTGGACCCATCTGATCCCCAGGAGGCCAGAGAGATGGTTGGGCTTGCAATGGATATCTCAGAGGAATTCAGAATTCCAGTGATCCTGAGGCCAGCCATTCGGGTATCCCATGCGCGACAAAATATCTCATTCGGTCCAATAAAAAAGAATAAAAAGCAAGCATCTTTTGAGAAAAATCCACAAAGGTGGGCAGCCACACCACGTTTCCGTCTTGTGCTCCACGGAGAATTAAATAAAAAATTAACCGAAATTGGGAAAAAATTTGAGAATCTCTCTCGATACAACTTCCATAATCTTGAATCAGGCAAACAATACCCTCTCGGTATCATTGCAGGAGGCATACCTTACTCTGTCATTCGAGATTTTCTATCGGAAGAAAAGCGTATAGATATACCCGTGCTCAAGATAGGCACCCCCTATCCCTTTCCTGAAAGCCTGGCTATTGCGTTCATGTCAGCCTGCGAGAGAGTGCTTGTCATCGAGGAGACAGACACCCTCATCGAGTACCTTCTAAGAGATAGAAATAAGGTTATGGGCCGTCTATCCGGTCATGTGCCATCTGAAGGGGAGCTTGTTCCCCAGGTAATCCACAAATTGATAAACAATGCGCTTAAGGAACTGAACTTAGAATTACTTCAGTCAGATGATGATCAAGAAGCAGCTCAATTGGTAAAAGATCTCGAGCTGCCTGTGCGAAGACCAACCCTCTGTCCTGGTTGCCCTGAAAGAGCGGCGTTTTTTGCTATAAGGAAGACCAGGCCAAAGGCGATATTTACCTCGGACATTGGCTGCTATACCCTCGGCCTTAATCTGGGGGCAGTAGATACCGTTCTTGATATGGGGGCAGCAATAACTATGGCATCGGGTTTTTATCATTCCTTTGCCCAGGACGCGGTAGAGCAGCCTATTGTGGCCACCATTGGAGATTCAACCTTTTTCCACTCCGGAACAACAGGATTATTGAATGCCGTTTATAACAGCGCGAGATTCGTCCTGGTAATACTTGATAACCAGACAACAGCCATGACTGGCATGCAGCCAACCCCTGCGCTGGGAATAAGGGCGGATGGGAGCGAGGGAAAGGCTATTCCCCTTGAAAGAATTGTAGCTGGTTGTGGTGTTGATTTCATCGAGGTGGTTGATCCCTATGATATTAAAAAAACAACGAGCTTGCTCAAAAAGGCCGTTAAATATGTAAAGGACCCAGGGGGGGGGATCGCAGTAATTATCGCTCGTCACCCCTGTGTTATTGCTTACCCGGATAGGGCCATTCCTCAAAAGAAAAAGGTAATCATAACGGATGACTGCGTGGAATGTAATTTTTGCCTTGATCGGTTTGAATGCCCAGCCCTTTATCATGACACCGAACTGGGAAGGGTAAATATTAACAGGGAAATATGCGTAGATTGTGGCGTCTGCATTCAGGTGTGCCCTAAAGGCGCTATTGTTGAGGCGTGAGCAATTGTGATGGAAAAAACCATTAATATTATTTTAAGCGGATTAGGTGGGCAGGGAATCCTGTTTATGACCAGAGCGCTGGCACAAGCTGCTCTAGATAAAGGATTCAATGTTATGGGCGCTGAAACCCATGGCATGGCCCAACGGGGCGGATCAGTGGTTTCACATTTACGGCTCGGGGAGGTGAAAAGTTCTTTAGTGAGGACTGGCACAGCGCATTTCCTGCTGTCTCTGGAAGAAAACGAGGGATACCGAAATCTTCCCTTTCTATCCCATGGTGCAAGGATGTATGTCAACACAAATTCAAGGCATTTTCCGAGAGAAGAGGCAAAAGGACTTCTAGATAAAAGAAAAATCATCTATCGTTCAATACCTGCGGGAATAATGGCTCAGGAACTTGGCGCCCCAAGGTCTTCCAATCTGGCGCTGCTAGGTTATTTTTCGGCCTTTGATGAGGGGCCTATCAATTATAAAGATTTAAAGACGACCATCCATAAAATCAGCCCAAAAAGATTTAAAGATATAAATCTTAAAATCTTAGAGGCCGGCTATAAAAAAGGAAAAGAGGCAAAAAAATAAAAATATTTTTCATTGACAAGCGGCTGTCAATATGGTTTTTTTTGATGTATGTTATAAGGCTATATCAATTCAGTCTATTTTTCAGGAGAGGAGGTGATCAGAAAGGAAGTTTACAGTTATTGGGCATCTCTAAATAAATTTTCATTAACTTATTGAGGAGGGAAATAATGAAAAAGAAAGGTTTGTTAGCCATATTATTTGCTGTCTGCTTTTTATTCTCCTTAGGGTTTGTGCCATCTGCTAAGGCAAAAACCATCAATCTCACCTATAGTAATTTTTTTCCACCCACCCATGGTCATGCAATTGCTGGCGCCAACATGATAAAAGAAATCGAGAAGAGGACCAATGGCCGGGTCAAAATCTCTTACTTTCCGGGAGGGACTTTGACCAAACCAAGGGTCTGTTACGATGGCGTGGTTAAAGGGATTTCCGATATCGGAATGTCATGTTTTGCATATACCAGAGGCAGGTTTCCGGTCATGGAGGCAGTGGATCTTCCGTTCGGCTACAAAAGCGGTAAGGTTGCCACCAGGGTTGCATATGAATTTTATAAAAAAATGAATCCTAAAGAACTACAGGATGTAAAGGTGCTTGTTATTCATGCACATGGTCCCGGAGTGCTTGCTGCCAAGAAGGATGT
>QMLT01000270.1 GCA_003646875.1 Deltaproteobacteria bacterium | reverse complement strand
TTTTTAAAAAATCTATTTTAGGGGGTTAAACAGTTAATGAGTGAACAACCAGGCGAAACCGTAGAAGAAAAGAAAGATGGCAGGGAAAAAACAATTGAATTAGAGACAGAAATGTCAACCGAAAAGAGCCTTGCTAATCTTGATAATGACAGTAAGGAAAAAGAAGATTCACCTGAAATCAATATAGAGGAAATGTATGAACAGAGCCTAATGCAAATTCAGGAAGGAGAGCTGATTACCGGAGAGATTATCAAGATAGATGAGGAGTATGTGTTAGTTGATATTGGTTATAAATCAGAGGGTATAATCCCCATTAGGGAGTTTATGGACACAGACGGAAAAGTAACAGCCAAAGCAGGGGATAAGGTTGATGTTGTATTGGAAAAAAAAGAGAATGATGACGGAGTCGTAACCCTCTCTATGGAAAGGGCAAAAAAAATAAAAGTGTGGGATCAGATCAGAGATATTCAAAACAGCGATGGCACAATTCAGGGAAAAGTAATCCATAGAGTTAAAGGTGGTCTCTCGATAGATGTAGGCCTCCCTGCTTTTTTACCTGGTTCGCAAATTGATCTTCAGCCCATCAGGGACCTTGATTCCTTGGTGGGCAAGGTAATGGAGCTAAAAATTCTGAAGTACAACAAAAGGCGAAACAACATAATTGTTTCCCGAAGAGCCCTTCTTGAGGAGGAGAGACTAAAGCGCAAAGCTGTAACACTTTCTCTCCTAAAGGAGGGATCAGTATTAAAAGGTAAAGTCAAAAATATTACTGACTATGGCCTATTTGTAGATCTTGGTGGCATAGATGGGCTTCTTCACATAACAGACATGTCTTGGGGTAGAGTTTCCCATCCTTCTACAATGTATCAGAGAGGTGATGAAATAACCGTTAAGGTCATTAGTTTTGATAGGGAAAGGGAAAGGGTTTCTCTTGGCATCAAACAACTCAAACCCGATCCCTGGGCCGAAGCGCCTAAGAAATTCGCTGTTGGCGAAAAAGTCACAGGGAGGGTAGTCAACATTACAGATTACGGTGCATTTATAGAGATAGAAGAGGGTGTGGAAGGCTTGATTCATATCTCAGAGATGTCCTGGACAAAAAAAGTAAAACATCCTTCGCAGATAGTAAGCATTGGGGATACGATTGAGGCAGTGGTGCTAAACCTGGATACCGAAAACAAAAGGGTATCATTGGGGATCAAACAAATAAAGCCGAACCCTTGGAATTTAATCGAAGAAAAATATCCAGTAGGTACAATTATTGAGGGCCGAATAAAGAATATTACCGATTTCGGATTATTTATCGGCATAGATGAGGAGATTGATGGACTTGTTCATATCTCTGATATCTCCTGGACAAAAAAGATTAAGCATCCTTCCGAACTGTATAAGAAAGGGGATGAAGTTCAGGCGAAGGTACTATCTATTGATAAAGATAGTGAACGTTTCTCATTAGGAATAAAGCAATTAACAAAAGACCCCTGGGAAGAGATACCTGAAAAATACAAACCCGGAACTAAGGTTACAGGAAAGGTAACTAATATAACCGATTTTGGTATTTTTGTTGAGTTAGAAGAAGGTATAGAGGGTCTGATTCATGCATCGGAGATAAGTAAAGCTAAGGGTAAAACATCTCTTGGAAAATTCCAGATCGATGATGTTATTCAAACCTTAGTAGTTAACGTTTCTCAAGAGGATAAAAAGATTGCCCTCTCCATAAAAAAGCTTCAAGAGAAGGAGTATAAAGAAAGATATAATAATTATAAGGATGGCACGGAAAAAGGCATCACTTCTAATTTCGGGATGCTTATCAAAGATAAGATAGAGGCGAATCCTGACTTAAATTTTCAGAAAGAAGAAGACATTTCAGAGGGCCAGAACACACAGACACCCAATTCGGCTGATACCCAAGGAGAAGAAAAAGCATCTACAGAAGATAATGAACCCACTAAATAATTTGCGCGCGTGTTTATTAGTGGCTCAATAGTTACCAAAATATTAGTAATTATTCAAAATTTTGCCTGTTCTTTAAGCAGATATAAATTTTATGCTTACAAAGAATCGTCCTATCACATTAGTCCTTCTTATTCTGGGAATAGCTATTCTTTTTTTTGGCGCAGTAATGGCTATTGTTCTTTCTTTCTCTCATCTAACACCCACTCTTGGATTTGGAAATAAAATAGCCGTAATCCCTATACAGGGTGTAATAAAAAACTCAGATATAATTACAGAGCAATTGATAAATTTTAGGAATGATAGGCAAATTAAGGCCATAATTCTAAAAATAAATTCGCCTGGTGGCGGAGTAGGTCCGTCGCAAGAGATATATAGCGAAACAATAAGAACGACACACACGAAAAAGGTGATTGCCTATCTCGGATCTGTAGCTGCCTCTGGTGGTTACTATGTTGCATCTGCGGCCGATAAAATAATTGCCAATCCTGGAACCCTTACTGGTAGTATCGGGGTAATTATGGAATTCATAAACGTTGAAGAGCTTCTCAACAAGATCGGCGTTGAAATGCGGGTAATCAAGAGTGGCGAGTTTAAGGATATAGGTTCCCCAAACCGAAAAATGACTGAAAAGGAAAAAGAGATGCTCATGAACCTTATAGTAGATATCCGTAACCAATTTGTAACTGCTGTTTCTAAAGGAAGAAATATGCCCAAGGAAAAGGTTCTTGAAATAGCTGATGGCAGGATCTTTTCAGGCAGGCAGGCAAAAGTATTAGGCCTGGTGGATTCCCTCGGTAATTTCCAGGATGCTGTTAATCTTGCTAAGAAGTTAGCTCATATCAAGGGAGAAATAAAATTGGTCTATCCTGAAAAAAAGAGAAGATCTCTTCTGTGGAATCTAATATTCAAGGATCTCGTTGATGATATAATCAATAGAGTTGATCAGCGTTGCGGAATATTTGAGTACAGGTGGAATGGAGAATTTCGTGTATCCAACTAGATAAAATTAATCTCTCCTTTCCCTTCCCTAATTACCGCCGGATTATCGTCTATTAAGGAGACCACAGTGGAAGGTTCATGTGAGATAACTCCCCCGTCAATGACTATTTCAACTAAAGAAGAATATGTATCATGAATTACTGAGGGTTCATCAAGGTTTACACTCGTGCTAATAATGGGACGGCCTAAACTTCTTACGATAGCTAAACAGATTTTGTTGTCTGGCACCCTTATGCCTACAGTTCTTCTTTTTGTAAGCATTAGCTTGGGTACCAGTCTTGTTCCCTCTAATATAAAGGTATAAGGTCCGGGGAGCGACCTTTTCATAATTCTGTAGGCATTACTTGAAACCTGTGCATAAAGGCTTATATCCTTTAAATTAGCACAAACAAATGAAAATGGTTTTGTCAGGGGCCTTCTTTTAAGCTGGTATATTTGTTTGATAGATTTTTTATTAAAAAGATCACACCCAATACCGTAAAAGGTGTCTGTTGGATAGACTATAAGGCCTCCTTGATCCAAAACTTGAACAACCTTGCTTATAAGCCTTTTTTGAGGATTATCCGGATTAAGAGATAGCAGCATAGTGTTACTCCATAATAGATAAATTTTTGTAGTATTATATCAAATTTTTGTCTTATAT
>QMLT01000269.1 GCA_003646875.1 Deltaproteobacteria bacterium | reverse complement strand
TAGTGACATGTGGTGGGCTTTGTCCTGGTTTGAACGATGTTATAAGGGCTATTGTGATGGTCTTGTGGTATCGCTACGGGGTCAGAAAGATAGTTGGATACCGATATGGATTCGAGGGGATAATAGCCTCCTTCAATCATAAACCCATAGTCCTCACGCCAGAGCTGGTTGAAGACATCCATAAGAATGGAGGTACCATACTTGGCACATCGAGAGGGCCTCAGGACCCAGCCTTAATGGTGGATTTCCTAACGAAAAGAAAAATAGATATACTCTTTACCATAGGTGGCGATGGAACCCAGAGGGGTGCGCTGGCAATAAGCAGAGAAATAGAAAAAAGAGGCCTTGCTATTTCTGTTATTGGTATTCCCAAGACAATCGATAATGATATATCCTTCACAGAAAGGACATTTGGCTTTGAAACCGCTGTTGCCATGAGCCAGGCCCCCATAAACGGCGCTCACATGGAGGCAAAGGGGGTAAAGAACGGGATAGGAATAGTAAAACTTATGGGACGAGAATCAGGCTTTATCGCTGTATATGCTACCCTTGCCTCAAGTGATGTAAACCTTGTACTCATACCGGAGATACGTTTTTCCCTAAAAAAGGTTTGCGTCTACCTTGAAGAGCGGATGAGTAAAAAAAAGCACGCGGTGATTGTTGTTGCAGAGGGTGCTGGGCAGGAGTATGTAGCTCAAAAAGGCACCGATGCATCTGGAAATAAAAAACTTGGTGATATTGGGCTTTTTTTAAAGACTGAAATTATCAAGCATTTTACAAATCGAGCGATTCCTGTATCGGTAAAATACATAGATCCATCATACACAATACGCAGTGCACCGGCAACCCCGGATGATTCAGTGCTTTGCTTCCAGCTGGCTGAAAACGCAGTGCATGCGGCAATGTCAGGAAGAACTGGTATGGTTGTGGGGATTTGGAATGGTCATTTTGTCCATATACCAATGCAGATATCTGTCAAGGGGCGGAAGCAGATAGACACATCAGGTCTTCTGTGGCAGAGCGTTCTGGATAACACCGGTCAGCCAAGGAATCTTGCTTGAATAAGGCGGGGGAGCTAAGATGATGAATGGAGGGATACTAAATGAAGGGCCAGAAAAAGACATTAGAAGATATATTTATGGCCGGAGTTAAGGCCGTAGATCCTGAAAGAGCAATTCAAAAATATGTCCGACGTCAGGGAAACCAGTTGTTTGTAGGAGATTGCTCTTATGGTCTTGATAGTTACAGAAAGATTTTCCTGTTCGGAGCAGGAAAGGGTACAGCCCCTATGGCAAAGGCTATGGAAGATATCCTCGGAGAATGGCTTACAAATGGCCTGATCATCGTTAAATATGGGCATGGAATTCCATTAGAAAAGACGCAGATTTTAGAAGCAGGTCACCCTATTCCAGACAAAGCAGGCCTCGAGGCCACCGAAGAACTTCTAAAGCAAACCCAGGAATGCACAGAGGATGATTTAATTTTGTGCGTATTTACCGGCGGCGGAAGCGCACTTCTGCCAGCTCCTACGTTTCCTCTTACCCTCGATGAAAAGCAAGAAACCACTCATCTTCTTCTTGAATGTGGCGCAACTATCAACGAAATCAACGCGATCAGAAAGCACCTCTCGCGTAGCAAAGGTGGGCGGCTCGCAAAAGAAGCCTATCCAGCTACCATAGTCTCTTTACTTTTGTCGGATGTTATTGGCGATAGATTGGATGTTATCGCCTCTGGTCCCACGGTTCCAGATGAAAGCACCTATAGCGATTGTATTAAAATAATTGACAGGTATAAACTCAGTGACAGATTACCAAAAAGTGTGACGGACCATTTTATAAAAGGCGCAGCAGGCAGTTTACCTGAAACGCCTAAACCTGGAGATCCTGTATTCTCAAAGGTTCAAAACCTTATCGTGGGAAACAATAGAGAATCCCTTTTAGCCGCTAAAGAGCGGGCAATTTCACTTGGATACAATACCATAATTTTGTCATCTCAAATTGAGGGGGAAGCACGAGAGGTTGCGCATGTCTTTGCTGCTATAGGAAAAGAAATTTCCCAGGCCAACCTTCCGATATCATCGCCTGCCTGTGTAATAGCTGGAGGAGAAACAACAGTATCAATTCAAGGCAGGGGTAAAGGAGGCAGGAGTCAGGAGTTGGCCCTGGCATGTGCCATTGCCATAGATGGTTGGGAGGGGATTTCTTTGCTCAGCGCCGGAACAGATGGAACCGATGGCCCCACAGACGCTGCGGGCGCTTTCGTAAATGGAGCTACATGCAAGAGAGCTCGGCGAATGAATTCGGATCCCCGTGACTTTCTTTTAACTAACGATTCATACACTCTCTTTGCATCATTAGGGAATTTGCTAAAAACAGGTCCCACTCGCACCAATGTGATGGATATAATTTGCATGCTTGTTCAGGCTTGAAACTTGGGGGACATTCGCAATTTCTTATTTGTCCAGTTTCAACTTATCCGGTTTAGGAGGATCTGAATATCATGAGATATATGAATTGGACTATTTTGGCGCTATTTTTCATTATTACAGGATGTGCTGTTGTACAGATTCCTTTATTTCCTCCTATACAGCCATTGGAGGAGCAGGTGCTGGAAGGAGAGGGGGAGACCAAGATTCTTCTGTTGAATATATCAGGAATCATCTCAGAGAAGAAAGAGTCAAAAGGCTTGGGATTTTCAAAAAAGGTTTCCCTGGTGGCTCGGATTAAAGAGGAGCTACAGAAGGCCGAAGGAGATAGTTCCATAGCAGGTGTTATCATTAAGATCAATTCTCCTGGCGGCTCTGTTACTGCGACTGACATTATCTATCATGAATTGATGCAATACAAGAAGCAGACAGGTGTCAGAATTGTTGCATGTTTGACTGGCACAGCTACATCCGGCGGGTATTATGTTGCTTCAGTTGCTGATGAGATTATCGCCCATCCCACCTCTGTTACCGGTAATATCGGGGTAATTGCCATGAAATTTAATGTTGAAAAATTTCTCTCAAAGATAGGGATTCAGGAAGAAACAATAAAATCGGGTGAAAAAAAAGATATATGGTCTCCATTTAGGCCATGCACCCCTGAAGAAAAAGATATCATCCAGACGATAATCAACACATTGCATGAGAGGTTTGTAAAGGTAGTTTTTGCTGGACGCCAGCCTTTATTAAGCAAAGAGGAGATAAGAAAACTCGCAGATGGCAGAATCTTTACCGCAGATCAGGCATTGGAGATGAAGCTTATTGACCGGATCGGTTATTTAGACGATGCAGTTGAGGAAATGAAGAAGGCGCTTAAACTTGAAGATGCTAAGATTGTTACCTATAATCGACCTCGTAGCTATAAGGGAACAATTTACTCTGGATTGCCAGTCACCTCGCATAAGGAAATAAACCTGATCGCCATCAACGGAGATGGCCTTGCCGCTATTTCCGGACTGCAATTTATGTACCTATGGAGACCATAGGCCTTTTTGTGCAGGGAGTTTTTGTATATCAAGTGAAAAAATAAGCGCCGAGATTACTGGTTTTTTATGCAGGAGATTGATTTGAAAATATATCAATTGGACTCGATTGTCCAAATATGCGCTGGAAAGGGC
>QMLT01000268.1 GCA_003646875.1 Deltaproteobacteria bacterium | reverse complement strand
TGGCAGCTAAACAGGCCCATGTGGCTGTGAATATTTCTACCACAAAGACAATTAAGACAATAAGAAGATTTTCTCCCTTTCAGAGCAAGGAGTTTAAGGATTTTTTTGGAGATGAGTTTTTCCGTCACTTCTTTGGCCAAACACCTGAACAGGAGATGAAACAGAGAAGCCTCGGTTCAGGTGTTGTTGTGAGTGGAGACGGCTACATCTTGACCAATAACCATGTAGTCGCGGATGCAGACGAAATCCTGGTCACTCTTTCTGATAAGAAACAATATAAGGCAAATATCATTGGCAGGGATCCCAAAAGCGATCTTGCCCTGATAAAAATAAAAACAGAAAACACTATCCCGGCTGCCAGGCTCGGAAATTCGGATAAGCTGATGGTAGGCGATTGGGTTGTGGCTATTGGAAATCCTTTTGGTCTCGGAAGCACTGTAACCGCAGGCATTGTAAGCGCAAAGGGACGTGTAATAGGCGCCGGGCCGTATGACAATTTTATTCAGACAGATGCCTCAATAAACCCTGGAAATTCGGGTGGACCTCTCTTCAATCTTGATGGAGAGGTCATCGGTATAAATACTGCAATAGTTGCCCCAAGTGGAGGAAATGTGGGTATTGGTTTTGCTATACCGATTAACATGGCGAAATCCGTTATGACCCAACTGAAAGAGAGAGGAAAGGTTATAAGGGGTTGGCTCGGTGTGAGCATTCAAGTGGTTACACAAGAGATTAAGGAAAAATTCGGTCTTAAAACAGAAGAAGGGGCCCTGATAGGGGAGGTCACTAAGGACAGTCCTGCGGATAAGGGAGGTCTCAAGAGGGGAGATGTAATAATCAGTTTTGATGGTAAAAGGGTTAAGACGATGAATGTCTTGCCCGCTATGGTCGCAGAGACACCAGTAGGTAAAAAGGTAGAGATAATCATAATCAGAAAGGGGAAAGAAAAAAGGCTAACAGTCAAGATAGGGGAGTTAAAAGAGGAAACAAGAATGGCTGCCACCATCCCTGAGATAGAAGAAAGTTTCGGATTATCTGTTCAAGAGCTTACACCTGAACTTGCGGAAAGCTTGTCATTAAAGGGTGAGAAGGGAGTAATTATATCAGGTGTAAAGAACGGCAGTCCAGCTTCTGACGCAGGATTGCAAAGAGGTGATCTAATCGAGGAGATAGAACATGAGCCGATAGAAAACTTAAGTGATTATAAAAGGATAATGAAGGTGTCGTCATCAAAGAAACAGATCCTCATTGTTATAAAACATAGAGGTCATTCAAGATATGTGGTACTAAAAAGAGAAAAAAAATGAACCGCCCTGCCCCAAGTGGCGAGGTATCTGGCGCTAGTTCCGAGGTTTAGTCATATTTTGGAGCTTTATTTGTTTCATGCGATTTTCAGATTCGGATGCATCAATACTTTGATTTTTGATCAAACCCTATTTCATCGAGTTCTATCCCGTATCTCTCGGAAATCCCATTCATGGTTTCCTTGATACATTCTTCGAGTTCATTGTTTAACAAGGCTTTGCGGCATTTAACAGTGGTAACTATATGGAGGCGGATTTTATAAGAACTCTGGGAGTTTTTCCATAATTCCATAATATTGTATCATATCACCGCCGCAAACCCCGCCGCAAGCGGATGTGGTCTTAAAAAAATCATAACAAAAAAGGAAAGGAATCCGAGAAATTGGGGTTTGTTTTAAAAAGTTTTAAATTTCCCAAGTACCAGGATTTTGGCAAGTGGATTTTCTATAGTGCTTTGATTGGAGTTGTGTCTGGATTGGGCGCAAGCGCCTTTTTTTTTCTCCTTCAATGGGGAAAATTTTTTGTTATGGATTTCCTTGCTGGTTATCCTCAGGTCAATCCAGCTGGAGAGCAGATTGTTTTCTTAACAGCCCATACACCCTTTCGTTCATGGCTCTTCTTCTTAATTCCATCTTTAGGTGGCCTTTTATCAGGCTTGATCGTCTACTCCTTTGCCCCTGAGGCTGAAGGTCATGGTACAGATGCCATGATAGATGCCTTTCATAATAAAGATGGCAAAATCAGAACGAGGGTTCCTTATATTAAAAGCATAGCATCTATTATTACCTTAGCTACTGGAGGAAGTGCCGGAAGAGAAGGACCTATAGCCCAAATAGGGGCTGGATTTGGTTCCTGGCTTGGAAGAATACTCCATTTGGATATCAAACAGATTAGGATCCTTCTTTTGGCAGGCACTGCCGGAGGACTGGGGGCCATATTCAGGGCGCCACTTGGCGCAGCTATTGTAAGCACAGAGATTGTCTACAGAGAAGATTTCGAGAGCAATGGCATTATACCTGCTGTTATTTCTTCTGTTGTCGCATACACAATATTTAGCCTCTTTTTCGGATATAGTCCTATCTTTGAAACCCCTACCTTTACCTTTAGTAATCCGATTGAATTGATTATTTATGCTTTCTTAGCTATTGCATGTGCCTATGTTGGGATATTTTATGTCAGGTTCTTTTATGGAACGAGGGATTACTTTTTTAACAAGATCCCAATTAAACCACACTTCAAACCCGCAATTGGCGGTCTATTTGTTGGCATAATAGGGCTTTTTGTTCCCCAGGCATTAGGAGGAGGCTATGGCTATATCCAGTTGGCCATCCTGGGCAAGCTCTCTATAGGTCTTATGATAGGCATCATCCTTTTCAAAATACTATCCACATCCTTTACCATATCTTCTGGAGGAAGTGGTGGTGTTTTTGGTCCCTCGATATTTATTGGCGCCATGATCGGTGGTGTTATAGGTGGTTTGGGTCAGAAATTATTTCCGGAGGTAGTAATTAATCCAGGGGCTTTTGTCCTTGTAGGAATGGCAGGATTTTTTGCGGGGGTTGCTCATGCACCCATAGGATCTTTACTAATGGTCTGCGAAATGACAGGAAACTATGGATTACTTGCCCCTTTGATGTTGGTTTCTGCCATAAGTATCTTGCTAAACAGAAGAGTCAGCCTCTATGAAAAGCAGGAAAAAAACCGTTTTGCTTCCAAGG
Source organism: Deltaproteobacteria bacterium (assembly GCA_003646875.1). Lineage (GTDB taxonomy): Bacteria > Desulfobacterota > DSM-4660 > Desulfatiglandales > B25-G16 > B33-G16. Next base: position 599 of record QMLT01000268.1, on the reverse strand, counting down.
CGCATGCTGATGAGATGCGGGTTAATATCTTAAGCGAGATACCGGTTGAGGATGTTTATGAGAAGGACAAGAAGCTGGTTAAACTTAAAGAATATATGACGTTTAGTGAATTAAGAAAAGTAATAACAGAGACAAATCTGGACTATTTTCCCGTAGTTGACGATGATAACCGTCTAAAAGGCATTCTTTCTTTGAGAGATCTAAGAACCGTTCTCTTTGAGGATAGCTTAAAGGACCTTGTGGTAGTTGGAGAACTTGCGGCGTCTCCAGTATCTGTCTCTATAGATGAAGATTTATATAGTGCTCTCTTAAAATTCATTCATTCGGGATTTGGTCAACTACCAGTTGTTGACTCTGTAGATAGTGATAAAATTCTTGGTTTACTCCAACACCAGGATGTGATTGAGGCTTATGAAAAAGAGGTCTCAAAGAGAAAATCAGCTAGATAGATAGATTGTAACACTCAAAGTTCCGGGATTTAGGCCTGCCGTGGCGAGATTTGATGTGCATTCTTAGTGCTATGGCGCTGAATGCTGCGCCAGGAGTTTCTAGTGCCAGCTCAATAAACAGGGGCGTTTCACACCCACCCAACCCTCCCC
>QMLT01000267.1 GCA_003646875.1 Deltaproteobacteria bacterium | reverse complement strand
GTGCAGGGTAATCTTATAATCCTGATGCTATCAGGATACGATAGTCGCATGGTACCTGCCAGGTCCGCTGCCTCATAGCCTCAGAAGTGACAGCAGAATGCGACAATAATCGGTTTAAACTCTTCCATATATTATCTCATCTATGAGATACTGATCTTATTTTAACGAACTTCCATGCCCTGCGGCCACAACGAAGAATGAAAGTAGTTGAGTGGTTGAGTAGTAAAGACCTTAATTTTAGGCAATTTAGTTCACTTTAGGCGCTTCTTACTATCCTGCCTCCATCAGTGCATCAATCTGTGCTAATATTTGAGTATCTTCGAAATGTAAAAGGGTAATGGCCTTGGCTGGGCACTCAGCCGCACACACCCCACATCCATGACATTTGGAAATATCAATCTCGGAAACTCCATCCGCATTAATAAATGGCACCTCATAAGGGCATGCCCTGACGCAGATGAGGCATGCAGCACACAGATCGGGATTTACTTTGGCCACAACACCTCCCACCTCTATGGAATCCTGAGAAAGCAATGTGCATGCCCTTGCAGAAGCAGCAAGCGCCTGTGAGATGCTCTCCTCGATCCTTTTTGGTGAATGGGCCATACCACAAACAAAGATACCATCTGACTGCGTGTCAACCGGCCGCAGCTTAACATGGGCCTCTAAAAAGAAGAGATCGCTGGTAAGGGGAACCTTAAGCATACGGGAGAGCTCCTCTGTTTCGCCCGCCACAACCCCTGTGCTTAGTATTAATCTATCAGGTCTTATTTTTATCTCCATTCCCAGCGTTATATCTTTAAAGCTTACTTCAAGCGACCCTTCTATCTGTTTAACAGTTGGATCTTCCCCTTCTCTGTATCGAGAAAAGTGGACGCCCATCTGCCTAGCCTTACGATAAAAATCTTCTGCAAAGCCGTATGTTCGGATATCTCTGTAGAGGATAAATACATTAATATCCGGATTGATCTCTTTTAATGAAATAGCATTTTTTATAGCCTGCTGACAACAGACTCTGCTGCAATTTGGGTTTTCTTTATTCCTTGAACCTACGCATTGAATCATAACCACATTTTGCCATTCTTTGACCCCCTGCACATCTCTTGATAAAATATCTTCTAATTCTGTCTGGGTATTAACCGCATCTGATTCTCCATAAAGATATTCCTTGGGCCTGTATTCAAGGGCACCAATGGCTATAATGACCGCTCCGTGTTTTATTTCTCTGTGATACATAGCAGGGCCCACAGTTAGCGCTGTTTTAAAATTACCCTTGGTTCCGGAAAAATCTACAACGATAGTCTCTGTGAGAACCTCTATCTTTTCATTCTTTCTGACCTTCTCAATTAAATCAGCTAAATATTTCTGAATATCATCCCCTTGTAAGGTCTTATGGATTCTTTTGGCAAACCCTCCAAGCTCTTTTTCTATTTCAACCAGAACCACCTCGAATCCCTGTTCTACGATATTTAATGCGGCGGTCATGCCAGCAATACCCCCACCAATGATAAGCGCCCTTTTTGTCATTGGTAGTTTTGTTCTATAAAGTGCAGAAAGTTCTGCTGCGTTGGCCACAGCCATCCTCACCAGGTCCTTGGCCTTTTCGGTTGCGCCCTCCTTATCAGATTGATGCACCCAGGAATCTTGATCTCTGATATTGGCAATACTAAAAAGATAGGGATTTAGGCCCGCTTCCCTGATAGTATCCTGGAACAATGGCTCATGTGTCCTTGCAGAACATGAGGCCACGACTACCCTATTTAGTTTATGTTCCCTGATCCTTTCTTTAATCTTAACCTGGGTATCCTCAGAGCAGGTAAAGAGATTATCCTCGGCTACTATGACATTTGGAAGTGTTGATGCATGTCTTGTCACCTCCGGGACATCTACCACTGAGCCGATATTTGTCCCGCAGTGGCAGACAAAAACACCTATACGAGGTTCTTGCCCAGTAACATCTATCTCCTTAGGGTATTCTTTTTCTTTGCTGAGGGTATACCTACTATTTGATAGAATGCCCGATGCCACTGCAGCCGCTCCACTTGCCTGGGTCACTGTTTCTGGTATGTCCTTTGGACCCTGGAGAACACCGCATACGAATATGCCGGGCCTTGATGTCTTAACAGGTGTGAACGAACCTGTACTAACAAAGTTATACTGGTTTAAATCCACATCTAGTCTATGTGCAAGATCAATGGTTGGTTTCTCTATATCAAGCCCTACAGAAAGGACAATCATATCAAATTCTTCATCAATAATCCTCCCTGCCTCATCTGTATACCTTATCCTGAGGTTTCCCTCCTCATCGCCGGGCAGGATGGTATTTATCCGTGATTTTATGAACCTTACCCCCATGTCATCCCTGGCCCTGTTATAGAATAGTTCAAAATCCTTTCCATATGTCCTTATATCTATATAGAAGATAGCGGCATCCAGTGGTATAGCGCTGTGCTCTTTGGCTACCATGGACTCTTTTATGGCATAGGTACAGCATACACCTGAGCAATATCCCCGATCTCCAATATGGATATTTCTTGAACCAACACACTGTATCCAGGCGATCTTTTGTGGTTCCTTTTTATCAGATGGCCGCAGGAGATGGCCCTGATAAGGACCAGAGGCGCTTAAAATCCTCTCAAATTCAAGACTGGTTACAACATTGGGAAAGCGATTATATTGATAGGTATCATTAAGATAAGGGTTGTATGGTTGAAAACCGGGTGCGAGGATGACAGAACCGACATCTATTGTTATCTCCCTTTCTTTCTGGTCAAAATCAACAGCGTCCGCTGGACAAAACTTTTCGCATGCCCTGCATTTCCCCTTCTCAAAATAGATACAGTTTTCTGCATCGATTAGATATTTTAAAGGAACGGCCTGTGGATACTGTATATAGGCAGCCTTTCTGTTTATTAGGTTAGCGTTATACTCATCTGGAACTCTCCTTGGGCATTTCTCTGCACATGTACCACAGGCAATGCATTTATCCATATCTATATACCTGGGATGCTGTATGACCCTGACATGGAAGTTGCCTTCTTCACCTGTAATGCTTTCTACCTCTGAAAGGGTCAGTATCTCGATATTTAGATTCCTGCCGCATTCTACAAGCTTTGGAGACATGATACACATTGAACAGTCGTTTGTTGGAAATGTCTTGTCAAGCTGTGACATTCGGCCACCAATGCTGGAGGATTTTTCAACCAGATATACATAAAATCCAGAATCCGCCAGATCAAGTGCAGCCTGCATTCCCCCAATGCCGCCACCCACGACTATAACCGCTCCGCTCTTTGAGTTTGGTGTGTTTATTGTGTTCAAATTCCTTAATCCCTAACCCAGGCAAGCCCAAAAAAATCTATTTGCCACAAAGACACAAAGAAATGATTATGTCTCTTATTAAAAATGATATTTAAAGAATTTATAATAATCTTGGTGACTTGGTGTGGCTAAACTATTATCTTTTTGCTATTACTGTTAGCTTCCTTCAGGACACGTATCTTTATTCAGATAAAAAGCCTTCTATTCCTGTTATATCTATCTGGTTCTTAATCAACCCTAATCGGTCTCTGTCAATACCCATACTCAAGCCAAGGAGCTGTGGATAGAGGATGGCCGGGAG
>QMLT01000266.1 GCA_003646875.1 Deltaproteobacteria bacterium | reverse complement strand
TTTTAAACCTTTCCCAGGATTATTAGTTCTCTTCCTCTGCCATGCATGGCAAGTATTTATTTCTTACGGGGTAAAACTATGTAGAATTCGTTTCCGTTCTCCTGCGGTGTGCAGCCTACATATCCTCCATGGAGTTGAACTATATTATAAACAAAATGGAGTCCATGGCCTGAGCCACTTTTAACTTTATCTTTAGGAATTTTATAACCCTCTTCAAATATCAGGGTTGCCTCTTTTTTTGAAAACGATTCACCTGTGCTAAATAGACTAAATTTTATCCCATCCTGGATTTCATAAGCCTTCTCGGCCACTATATCTATAGCGTAAGAAATATACTTTTGATAGTTACCATTTTTATCCAAAGCTGGCTGGCAATACTTTAGGGCATTGGATAGTAGATTAGCAAAGACTTGAGCTGTAAGGCCAAGATCAATGAATATGGTCAAATCATTATCTGAAGGCAAATGTTGTGGTTCAATGATATCTATCCCTCTACTATTTAATCTTTTCCTGTAGTGTTCCAGTTCTGGCAAAAATATATCATTTAGAATGTTGTATGATCGTCTCTTGAGCACATAGCTTCCGGTCTTGAAATGTTCACCCCGAAAGAGTGTTTCGATAAAGAGACTTAAATGCCTAAAGTGGCTTTCAAAGTCCGCCATCTTTTTATCCATATCCTGGTGGATACTATACAAATTATTAATTGCTTGATTAGTCTTTTCTTTTAATGAATTATTACGCAGCTCAAGCTCAGGAAGGATAGAATTAATATTTTCTAATTGTGAAAGATTTTTGTTGAGGTTCTTTTTCATATTGATCAAAAAGGCCTTATAATAAAGATTTGGCGTAATCACATTGTGCTCAATATCCGATACAAGTTGGTTGATAAACCGAATATGATCCACATTTTGTTCAAGAACGAGTTTATTATGCATATTATAGCCTATCCTGTTGGCATATTTCTGGAAAAAGAGAAATTGATGGTCACCCATCTTTTTAACCGGATATATCTCTAACATGCCTAAAATTTGGTTATCTAAAAAAGGGGGGATCTTATCTGCTAAGATCTTTTTTCCTATAATAGGGAAGACATAAGAAAAACCTGCCCTATAGGGGCTATTATGAACGGTGACATTTTCCCTGGCTGGCTCAGGAGGATCTAAAAGTCCTTCAGAGCTGCAGCAATGAAGTAACAAAGTGCTGTCTTCGGACCTTATTGTATAAATACAACTTTCATATTTAAAAAAGAATTTTATTACTGCAACTGCTATTCTGTAGAGATCATTGAGGGTGGCGAATTCCTGGGCCAGGTCAAAGAAGGCAAAGATAGCCATTGATTCCCTGGAAGTAAATTTATATGCGGTATAATCCTGCTCTTTCTTTTTTAAAAGTTTGAGCGCCTGATCCAGGTCGTGAGTCAAGAGTTCCTCCTCTGTCTTTATGGTTAAAGACATGGCCTTCTATGTATCGGATATTTTCATATCTATTTTTTAATAATAGCAGATTGCATCTCAATTGAAAAGTTAAACTTTAATGAGTAATGCCTGTGGGTTAAGCGGTTCACTCTCCGAGCCGGAGGCCTTTCACAGTTCCCGGTTGAGATGTCCTGATTCCGCTGCAAAGCTGGATTAGCAAAAGGAAATTGGTTGATAAATACAAAGCGGAAAGGTCGGTTTTAACGGTGAACCGTGAACCTTAGAACTTCGAACCTGTGTGGTTACTGAAAAAATAGAAGGTGGTCAGCAACCAGCGTTTGTGTCCTGAATGGTTACGATCAAGCGATTGCCTCTGTTATGATTGGCTCAAATTGATCAATCAGTCTGAGCGCTATTTTGTTTTGGGTGGACACAATCTTTTTAAGAATTTGGTTATTGATTAATGGGTTAATCAATACAGCCCTTAACACTACTATTCTTTGGGGCCTGTACCTGGTTGACTCAAGAATGGTTCTTGAGACAAAGGTAGTATCATCCTGCCGTATGGTCTTTTGCAATAGTATATTTAGGTTATTGAGACCGCTATTTACTTTTTGGATCTTCTTTGTAAGATTTTTTCTATCGTTGTTATTAGAGAGCGTTTTTTTTCTTTCCGCCCATTCATTCAATTTCTCCATTATCTTTTTTGGAACAAGGCGATAGTTCAGGATAAAAAGCTCAGGATGGTTCAATATCTCAAAGTTTCCAGATTCCTCCAATATTCTCTTGAAGGTAGATGTTGCCTCCTGTGCCTGTCCAAAAAGCAATCTATATCCATCCCTGCCTATAATTTTCAGTGAAGCCCATGGCTTTAAGCATGCAAAAGGCCTTGACCCCTCTATAGTAAAACGTCCTGTGTCAACGCTATCTGGGCGATTTACATACTGAGAAATCGTTTTGAGATGATTCAGATCCTTCTCGTTGCGGAAAACGACAATACCCATTGCCATGGGGCAGTAAAGCAATTTATGTGCATCCACAGCCACAGAATCCGCCTTTTCTATTCCCCGAAAGAGTGATTTGTATTCATCGACGATCAGGGCGCCGCCCCCCCAGGCAGCATCTACATGGAAGTAGGCATCCTCCTTTCCTGCAATATCACCGAGTTCCATAAGATTATCTATATTACCGGTTTCAGTCGTGCCGGCAATGCCTATTATGGACATAATCTTTGTTTTTTTACCTTTTGCCAGATCATCTCTTTTGATATTTCGTATGGTTTTTTTCAAGGCCTTGATGTTAATACGATTATAGGTGTCTACTGGTATGTATATAACATTTTTTTCTCCAATGCCGAGAAGATTTGCTGCTTTTCTAATTGAATAATGACCTCTTCTGGAGACAAGCACAACCATTTTTGAGTAGCCATAATAATTCAATGCGCCTTCCACCCCAATCTTTCTAATACCGGGAAAATTTCTATCGGCAGGAAACGCCCTTTCCCTGGCAACCATCAGCGCAGTCAGATTGCTTATTGTGCCCCCTGATGTAATATTGCCAAGAGCAATCCTGGGATTGTGAATATTTTTGCGATAAAATGTATCATCACGATTAAAAATAATCCTGTGCATCCAGGCAATAAACTCTCTTTCTACAAAACTGGAGGCCTTTGCAGTCTCTATTTTTACCTGATTCTGGTTTAGTGCAGCGATAATTATCTCTAAAAGTATCATAAAATAGGGGATAGCGCTGATCATATGCCCGATATAATGCGGACTCCCAACCTTAACAGAGTGAACAGTAACCTTGTCTTTGATTTCCTGGAGCACATCCTTGATAAGATGGGGTTCTTCAGGCGTTGAGATCTGATCAAAGATCTGGGCTAATTCAGGCAGCGTTATTCTTTTATGAAGGCCTTTTTTCTCCTGAAAAAACTCATGGATCATTTCTAAGACGTCATGCCCAAACTCCATAAATTTATCCGGAGAGTCAGGCATAATAAATAGTTTACGAAGATAATCTAAACTGGATTCAACCTTTTTCACCTATATTCTCCTTTTGCATAGATTTATAGTAACTTCTCAATAAGTTGGGGTACCTGTCGGGCAATAAGGCACAACAAGGGCTGCATAAAGTCAGGGAGCATGGGTATGTCTTTTTTTGCTCCATGCCCTTAATAAATAGGGGGCATCAGCGTGCCCCCATAAATCGGGACACACGTGCAACGTGGACTTTACTATTATGCGAC
>QMLT01000265.1 GCA_003646875.1 Deltaproteobacteria bacterium | reverse complement strand
CCCCTTTTTCTAATTAATGAAATTTTAAAATCATAATATAGCAAATTGCATGCCGAACTTAGCGCTTCGCTTCCTGGTTATGGTATTGGCACGCTTTGATATTTTCCATTCCTTACAACGGACACCTGTCAACGGACATTAGCCATTTTTTCTCTGTATTCATTTAATTTATTTCTTAAGGTTCGAACACTTATGCCTAAGATCTCTGCTGCATGGGTCCTGTTTCCATTTGTCTGGTCAAGGGCATGAAAAATCACCTTTTCCTCCATCTCCTTTAGTGAAACTGTAGGCATAAACGTGTATTTTGTCTCTTGAGTTTCCTTATTTTTCTCATTCATAAAAAGATCCTTTGTATCTATAAAATCCCCTTTACACATAAGAATTGCTCTCTCAATAATATTCTCAAGTTCCCTTACATTCCCCTTCCATGGCATACTCATAAGAGCTTTCATTGCCTCTTCTGTCAATCCCTTGACAGTCCTTTTGTCTATACTATTGTATTTCTCGATAAAATGATTTGCGAGCAGGGGTATGTCGTCTTTCCTTTCCCTCAATGGAGGTAAATGGAATGGAATTACATTTAAACGATAAAAAAGGTCTTCCCTGAATTTTCCATCCTTAAGCTGTTTTTTAATATCCATGTTTGTTGTGGCAATAACCCTGACATCTATAGAGATTGGGCTTATCCCTCCAATCCTATCTATTTCCCTTTCCTGGAGCACCCTGAGAAGTTTGGATTGAAGTTGAATATCCATCTCGCTTATTTCATCCAGGAGCAGTGTCCCATGATTGGCTATCTCAAACTTGCCCTTCTTTCTAAAGAGCGCCCCTGTGAATGAACCCTTTTCATGGCCAAATAGTTCGCTTTCTAACAAGGTTTCAGGAAGTGCACTGCAATTTATAGCCACAAAAGATCTATCCTTTCTATTACTATTATAGTGGATATATCTCGCAAAGAGCTCTTTGCCCGTGCCTGACTCCCCCTGAATAAAGACAGATGCCTGACTGTCAGCTATATCTCTTGCCTCCTGGAGGAGCCTGTTCATTTCAGTATTTTTTGTTATTATGGTAAACTTTGCACCTGATCTATCCTTAACTGTCCCGGTCGAACCATTAGATATCTGTGAGATAATGATTTTAATCATTTCTACCGTTAACGGTTTTAAGATAAAATCATAGGCGCCAAGCTTCATTGCCTCTACCGCTTCCTCGACTCTGGCATTAGCTGAGGTAAGGATGACTGGCACAGATCCATTTACCTCGTTTATCTTCTTTAACAAATCAATACCGTTCATTTGGGGTAGATGTAGCTCGCTTATGACCAGGTCATAGTGATCTCTCACTATTTTTTCAAAGGCTGATAGACCATCTCTGGCTTTAGTAATATAGTAGCCTGATTCAATAAAAATCTTATCTATAGTTAAGCAACCCTTTGAATCATTTTCTACCAGTAATACCTTCTTTCTTCTCATATCTATAATGTCCGTTGATCGTAGTTAAGTAGTTGAGTTGTTGAGATGTTTAGATTTAAAAGCAACCGACCATTTCGCGACTCAACTAATACAACACTCAACCAGTTTCTATTCCTTCTTTGTTTCTCTCATCTCCCTGGCAAAATTGATCGCATCTATTCTCTCTTTAGCCAGATTCCTCCAGAATGGATCATTGAGGCCCGAAATCTCATTATAGAGGGCAAGGCAATCTTTCTTTTTATCTAAAAGCTTATAGCATTGAGCAATCTTGAGCTTCAGTTGGATCTTGTTTTCCTCTTCCTTTTCTATCCCAAGGGCTGTTTCAAAAATAGAAAGGCCCTTTTTGGTATACCCGAGATGGAGGTAAAGGTCTCCTATCGCATGATAAATGCAGGGATAGTGTATATAGCAATTTCTTTTTAACTTATCCGCGTCCATTGTTGCCTTTAGCGCCTTCTCATGAAGGTTGCACCGCATTAACGCACTGGCCTTTTCTGCCAAAACTTTTGCCCTATCGCATCGTTTTAAGCGATATCTCAAGGCAGAAGAAAACATCTCCGCTGCTTGCAGGTATTTCTTTTGTTTAAAAAGGATTTGCCCTTTTAACTGATATGCATAAGGGGTGTTTTTATTGGTTGGATAATGATCTATAAGAAGATCTAATCTTGAAAAGGCCCTTCTGAGCTCATCTTTTTTCTTAAACAAATGACTGCCAACATAGAAAAGCAGGTCTGCTGGTTTTTCATTATCCGGCAAAAGGGAATCGGCTCTGATAAACATCTCTGTAGCCATATCATGAAGCTTTAACCTTGTGGAAGCCCTTGCAATAATCAAAAATGGGTCTGCGGAGTTAATCATAGAAAATAGATTTCTTTCCCTGTTGTAGATATTTATAATATTTTTATATCTTCTCTTTTTCATCTCTTCCTTCAGGATTGCCCCAAGGCTTTTATTCAATGCATACTTGCACTCTTTTTTTAAGGATGTCCGGGGATATTTTTTAAGCAACTCCTTTAAGGCCTTGAGGCTTTTTTGATAATCTTTTTCTCTCTGGTACAGAATTGCAAGTTTAAGCATGGCAAGCTGTGCCAGGGGATTCTTCTCATCTTTTTTAAGAAGATTGTTCATAATATCTTCATAAATCTCCTTGGGTGAACCTATATCTTTGCCTATTATTTTAGTAGGCGATGCAATTCCCCTATCTATCCCTAATTCTCCCTTTTCTTGTTGTTCTGCAAACCTGATCAGACTGATGATAGCCCCCTCTGTGTCAGGATAGAGTTCAAAGACCAACTGATATATTTTTACTGCATCCTGTATTAATCCTTCATCACTGTAGGTATCCGCAATTTTTGTCAATATGAGATGGTTTATATCTCTATCAGGGCAACAATTATAAAACCTAAACAGGTTTTCTCGAGCCTTTTTATACTCCTTAACCTGGTAATAATTGTAGCCTAAATATAGGAAAACATCAGGGTATCGGTGTATAGTTTCAGGATGTATTTTCCTGACATCAGAAAGAATCTCAATAGATCTGCGGAAGTTATTCATTTCATATAGGATTTTGGACATCTCTATTTTAGCTTCCGTTTCCTCAGGCAGGCCTGGATACTGATAAACGACAGATTCTAAAATGGACAGGGCATCCTTTCTCTTTTTTTTCAAGCGCAAAATCTTTGCCTTCTTTATTGATGCCTTAAGGGCTGCAATGGAACCCTTGCCTTTTTTTATTACAAGGTTATAATAGCCTAAAGCCTCATAATAATTTTTCGAATTAAAACATAAATTCCCAATAACAAGAAGGGCACCTGGAACATATATTGAGTCCGGAAATCTATTAACAGCATCTTCATAATAACGTTTAATTTCTGTAAAATGAGCTACTATGGAACGTGAATATAACTGTTCATAAGATTTTGCTCGGAGAAAATGTGCCCTCTCTGTATATCTCCCTGCCGGATATGTTTTGATTAAATGACTAAGATTCTCGATTGTCCCTGACCAATTTTTAGCCCTGTATGCATTAACACATTTCAAAAATAATGCAGTATCATTCTTGCCATCGTCCACTTCAATTTTAGTCAGTTGTTCTAAAGCCGGAAACTCCTTGTCGGTCTGCCAGCTGCGGATTTGATTAGATTTTGCTCTTACGAGTTCTCTTACTCTAAGAAAGATAGTTAACTTATTATT
>QMLT01000264.1 GCA_003646875.1 Deltaproteobacteria bacterium | reverse complement strand
GTTAATATCCGTGTGGTCCAGGAGCTAATGGGACACGCTGATGTCAAGACCACTGAAATCTATACACACGTGATGGAAAAGAATATTTCTGCCGTTCTCAGCCCATTGGACGATTTACAGTCGCAACAAGTTGGGGTTTAGGCCCAGATTGATACAAGCATATAGCCCTGCCTCAACGAGTTTCTCAGAAATGGAAACACCGATTTTCTTGCTATTTTGAAAGAAATGATTTTGTAAAAGACTGGATATTTCTCTCGCCCTCAAATATCCAAAAGTGGCCATTGCATAGGATCAGGCCTGACGTTTATTAATCTCAGGCGGATCTGATTTCTTGTCTCATAAACACAGCATAAGAGACACCAAAACAGATAAAGGTAATTGCTATCAGGGAAATTATGTGGGGAATTACCACATAAATACTCTGTGAAAGGGCTAACGGCCGCTCAAATCTTGATGAGGAGAGTCTTTCAATAGGCCCCATAAGGACAAGTGATCTGGTTGTTTTCCGCGTGGGATCAATTATTATAGTAGTGGAGTCATTATAGAGCTGCATAGGGGAGATCAGAGAGATGGCCCGCTGAACCCTCATATGCCTCATTACCATTTCCGGATCTTCTCTGTTATTTGTATCAAGCGGGATAAGGGAATTTGCTATCACGCTAGCGCCCATGGAAATAAAAAATGAGAAAAAGATCCATATAGCCAATGTAGCTAAGGCTGATGTAGCAATACCCCTAAAGAGAATAGAAAAGAGTATGCTAATACCTAACCAGAAAGAGATGTAGAATATACTAATAATCAGATAGATAAAGATCCTCCACACCTCCTCGACACCAGGCACAACCCCGATTAATGTAAGGCCCAAACCTGATACCACCAGAACGATAGAGATCAACATAATAGCAATAGTAGCAACACCGGATAAGAATTTACCATTAATGATAGAATCTCTATAGATAGGCTGAGAGGCCAATTTGCTTAATGTCCCGCTACTCCTCTCCCTATTTACGGCATCGAAACCAAGCACAAGCCCTATAAGAGGCCCAAAAAAGGCAACAAACTGAACCAGGGAAAAGAGTGGACCTGTTGAGGTAAAAAGCATTAAAAATACGAACTTTGGTTTGGCAACATTGCTTAGCTCTTCCCTGAGACCAAGGCCCACCATATATGCCGTTATTAAACTAACCATGGCAATCAGGGCAAAAAGGATGATGAACCGATAGCTGCTAAAATGATCTGCGAGTTCCTTTTTTATAATGGCGCTGATACCTTTCATGGGGAGACCTCCTGGAAATATTTCATATACACATCATCTAAAGAGATTGCCTTATCCTCTACTCCCAGTTTTTCTTTTGCGAGTTTTTCTATTGGTCCCACAGCGATCATCTGTCCATTAATCATGATTCCTATTCTATTTGATATCTTTTGCACCTGTTTGAGATCATGAGAAGACAGAAAAATTGTCATATTTTTATCCGTGCTTAATGATTGAATATACTCGATGATCTTTGTTGTACCGTCAGGATCAAGTCCCAATGTGGGTTCATCTAAAAATACAATTCTTGGATCCTTTAAGTAAATCTCGGCAATCCCCAAGCGCTGCCTCATTCCCCGGGAGTATGCCCCTAACTTTTTTTCTGCCTCATCTTTTAGTCCCACCCTTTCGAGGGCATCTTTTATTTTAGGTGAACTCACAGAGTCTGGGATATTATTGAGTCTGGCGATAAAGAGCAAGTTTTCTATGGCGTTCATATCATCATAGAAACCGATATTCTCCGGGATATAGCCAACAATCTTTTTTACCTTGATAGCCTCTTTAGTTGGATTAAAGCCTGCTACCCTTGCCCACCCCCTAGTAGGCTCTGTAAGCCCGAGGAGCATCAGCAGGGTAGTTGTCTTACCTGAACCATTTGGGCCCAGAAAACCGAAGATCTCACCCTCTTCTATGCTAAACGTCAAATCATCCACTGCAACCTGGTTGCCATAGGTTTTGCTTAAGTTATGGGTTTCAATAATCGCCTTTTGATTCATATTATCTCCTTCCAAGGGAAACAAAGAGACCAAAGAGGCCTAAAATCACAAGAACAATTATTCCGATACCTATCCAGCCCCATGCTGCCGATGCCTTGACTGTTACCCTCATTTCGAGGTCGTCCGAAACTTTTTCACCCTTAATGCTCAGTCCAACTGCATAATCTCCTACAAGAGCCTCTTGAGCTGGAACTATGCTTACCTCAACCTGTTTTAAGCTGCCTGGATCTAATGCCTCTATCTTTTCAGGTTCAAACTCCACCTTCCAATTTTCTGGTTTTATCGATAAAAACTCGATATTATGGATTGTTGCTGAACCTGTGTTCTTTACATATATGGAAATATTCCCAGGTTTGCCTTTCTCCGCTTCAAGAGACAAAAGGCCTGTAGGAGTGCCGGCCTCCAGTTTATAGGTGCCTGTAATAATTACCTTCAACTCTGCCTCTGCTTTAGAGGCTCCTGCGCCTATGGCGACTGGAATCAGGTATTCTCCTGCCTTACAGAAGCGATCAGGGGTTACCTCAACATTTAGACTTTTACTCTCATTATCTTTAAGTCTCAGGCTTGAGATATATTTATCCTCATATGGAGGTTTGAAATTGATCTGCCAGTCTTTTGGTTCCCTGGAAGTGAGGTTAAAGGTATTTTCCTTATCGGTTTTGTTTTTTATATCAAGAGAGAACTCAAACTTTTTATCATTTGGCCCCCGCAGGACAGGATAAGAGGTAGTAAGTTCTATATTGCCTTTCTCTGTCTCTTTCCCCTTCCTTAAGGTAACCTGCAGGTGATGGGAAACGTTGAGTTTCCCATCCTCTGTCTTTGCATCTACCTTAAATTTATATGCCCCTGGTTTGGTATCTTTTTCTGGCTCGGCAAAAAATTGAACGCTTTTATCATCTCCCTCGGGTACATGGACAGACATCACGGAAAAACTGTATGTCTTGATCTTGGTTTTCCATCCAGGAGGAGCAGAAGAAATCGTAAAATAAACATTTTCATCCCTTTTACCCATATTTTTCACGATGAGGTCCACGGTGACATCATCTCCCTTATTGATTATCACCTCTGGGTATTCAAAGGCTATTGATATTCCCCTCTCTGGTCTTTTATCTTCCTCCTTCTCCTCTTTTGCCAATCCCAAAGACATAAAGGATGTGGATAGGCAAAGGGTTAAGATAACAGAAAGGGTAAAGAGGGCTTTTCTTAGCGCTGGATTCTTTCTCATGTTCTATCTCCTCCATTTCTTCTCAGTTTTTAGAGTTAAAGATTACTGAAAAAATTGCTTTTATGTAGCTGATTTTAATTAATGTCGGGGTCATTTGAGTGAAAAATATTATGATTTCCTTTTTTTGTTTGAGAGATATTAAAAATGCTGTCAGGAAATAAAGAATTTGTAATGTCAAATTATTAATCTATATTTAATACGAAGTGAAATATAAACACATTTTTGATATTGTCAATAATATTCCCTATTTTTTATATGACCTGTTCTGAAAGACAGCAATTAATTTCAACTAAAATCTAAATTTCCCTTTTCTGCAGAGGGAGTAGATTCTATCCTCATTTATGCCCTTGGGAAGACAGTTTCATAACATAAGGGTGTCATTTCAAGCGCAGAGAGTACTCATATGTTCTC
>QMLT01000263.1 GCA_003646875.1 Deltaproteobacteria bacterium | reverse complement strand
TAAAAATAAATCCCCATTACGCTGGTATGACACGTTTTTTTTGAACATACTACCACTAGTGGCTATGTTGTTACTAAAACTTCTGTTGTATTCCTGCCGTGTAATTAAAGTGGAGGGAAGGGAAAAGGAGACAGAGGCATTACAGCAATCGCAAGGAAAAGCGGTGTACGCCATCTGGCATCAGCGTGTCATCTTTCATGCCCGCCACCTCGCCCATAAAAATCTGACGGTGATGATTAGCCAGAGCCGTGATGGAGAATATGCTACCCGGCTTGTGAGCCTTTTTGGTCACACAAATGTTCGTGGCTCATCAACAAGGGGAGGTTCTCTGGCCCTTAAAGAACTGACACAAAAAATCAAAGAAGGTGGCAGAGGCGGTATATTGGCAGATGGGCCCTTAGGGCCACCACGTGTTGCCAAAATAGGAGCCGTTATTATGGCCTATAAAGCCCAGGTTCCTCTTATCCCTCTCACCTGGGGGGCGGACCGATGTTGGGTCATAAATTCCTGGGACCGCCTTTTGATGCCCAAGCCCTTTGCCCGCATTGTCATCCACTATCCTGAACCTATATGGATTTCACCATCTGCAGATAGCAAAGAATTGGAGGGCTATCGACGTCTCTTAGAAGATAGGTTGAATCAGGGGACCCGTTGGTGTGATACATACTTTGGCCCCGAGAGACCCTGGCGCAAGGTTAAGGAAAAAGGTCAAAGAGAAGTGGGCCCGCTTGACCTTTCATCCCATCAGAAAGATAACCAAGATCTTTGAGCCGAATGCTAACTATAAACTCTTTTCATTCCTTTCTTGATTTAGCCTTTCGCGATGAGGAATGTACCTTTCCAAGTTAATGAGATTGCACGAAGGTTATGGTGTAATCTTTTCCCTCATCAAGGCAATAGTTTCAGCATAATCCTGGCTCCCAAATATGGCATTACCTGCCACAAATACATTGGCGCCAGCCCGGGCTACCTGGGCTATATTTTCAATATTGATTCCCCCATCTACCTCTATATTTACCTCCATGCCCTTTTGGTCTATCATCTTCTTCAGTTCTTCTATTTTTGGCAACACCTCCGAAATAAAACTCTGGCCGCCAAAACCGGGATTAACGGTCATCAAAACTACCATGTCCAAATTGTTAAGCACATGTTCAATGCTACTCAATGGTGTGGCTGGATTAAGGGCAGCCCCTGCTTTAATCCCCGTATCTCTTATAACTCCTAAAAGCCTATGCAGGTGAGTGACTGTCTCTACATGAACGGTGATTAAATCGCTCCCAGCCCTAACAAAATCATCAATGTATCGCTCAGGATTTACGATCATCAGGTGAACATCTAATGGGAGATTGGTTACCTTTCTTGCTGCCTTTACAATCATAGGGCCAACTGTGATGTTTGGCACAAAGTGACCATCCATAACATCAATATGTATGTAATCCGCTCCTGCCTTTTCTATTGCTTTTATCTCCTCGCCAAGTTTGGTAAAATCAGCAGAAAGTATCGATGGGGCTATTTTTGTCATATGAAACTTATTTTCCTAAAATCTTTCCCACGCTTAACTTGCTTCCTTGTAAAAATTCCTTAACAGGTAGCCTCTTTTTTCCAGGGGCCTGAATTTCTTCAATGATTATAGATCCTTTTCCTGTTTCTACCTCAAGCCCTCTTTCAGTCAAAAATTTTATCTGGCCTGGCGCTGAAACTGTTTGTTCCTTACCTGCGAGAGAACAACCAAATAGTTTCAGCATCTTTTCATTATAATATGTAAAGGCCCCGGGCCAGGGATCCAAACCCCTGATCCATCCACACAACCTCTCAGCTGTCCAGGACCAGTTTATCAGTCCTTGATCCTTTGTTAACTTTGATGCATAGGTAGCAAGAGAATTATCCTGCTTTCTCTTTTTAATCGTACCGTTAGCTAACCCCTCCAGGGTTTTAATAAGTAATCCGGGCGCCAGAGAAGAAAGCCTATCATGTAAATTGCCTGCCGTCTCTCCTTCTAAGATATCTACCGCTTGTTGCATAAGGATCGGGCCAGTATCAAGGCCTTCATCCATAAACATTGTGGTTAGTCCTGTCTTTTTTTCATTATTAATAATAGCCCACTGAATCGGGGCAGAGCCCCTGTATTTTGGCAACAAGGAGGCATGGATGTTTATCCCTCCCCATTTGGCTGAGCTCAGCACCTTGCCTGGAATTATCTGCCCAAAGGCAACAACAATAAGAAGATCAGGATTGAAGGCAAGAAGAAGGTTTAGAAAGCTATCATCTAATCTTTCTGGCTGAAGGATAGTAAGGCTATTCTCTTCGGCAAGAATCTTTACCGGTGAAGGTGTCAATTTCTGACCTCTCCCCTTTGGTCTGTCTGGCTGGGTAACCACAGAAAGAATATCGTATCCTTCATGAATGAGGCTTCTTAGTGTGGGAACAGCAAATTGGGGTGTTCCCATAAAAATTATTTTTGGCATTGATGGAAATAAATCAGAGGAGCTTAGTTTTTCCATTATTTGACCTTTTCATCCGCTTGGCTATTTTTCTTTTATACATATTTCTCTTTAGATGGCTCACATGATCAAGTATCAGCGTGCCATTAAGGTGGTCAATTTCATGCTGGATACATATAGCAGTCAGACCTTCTGCCTCAATATCAATGGATTTACCATTTCTATCCATTCCCTGAGCCTTGATGTATTTTTTTCGGGTAATCTTTCCCTGAAAATCAGGGACACTGAGGCAGCCTTCTTCGAATATTATCCTGTCTTCTGCTAAGATAATAGTTGGATTAATTAAAACAGTTAGATCTTTCCCTTTCTCTTTATAGTTTATATCAAATATAATAACTCTTTTTTCTACCCCAACCTGGTTTGCTGCCAGACCTATACCTGATGATTGGTACATCAATTTGCTCATATTATCGATGAGGTCCTGAATGTCTCCATCAATATTTTCTACTAACTCCGCTTTTCTCTTTAAAACGGGGTCAGGATAGGTAACTATCTCAATCATTTATCACCTCAAGTAATGTTTTCTCTTGTTGAAATAATTTAATCCCTTACCTTTCAAAAATCAAGGCAAATAGGACGCAGATTTTGCCGATATACGCAGATAACATAATTATTAGTAAATTTGAAAACCTTGCTTCCGAGTTCCGAATGACGGAACACGGCGGAAATAATACGCGTCAATCCGTCTGCCACCTGCCCGCCATCGCTCTCGCTCAGGCGAGGCAGGCGGGTCGCCATCATATCTGTTCTTTTATACCTGGTCATTTTTTTCTATCTGAGTTATTTAAAGCACTCTGCCCAGAAAGGCATTGGCGGGCAGGTCTGTGTCTAAAAAAAATTCCTATATAGTTCAATTGAAAATCTCCAATCTTCAATTAAGGCTCTTATATATTGACAATGATCTATCGCGAAATTATTCTGATATTTAGATTAAAACAGATCAAATTGGATATAAAGTGTAAAAAAACGAATATAGGGATTGCGAATTAAAAGATATTTCAGGAAAAATGAAATCTGAAGATCGCCAATTATTAAAAGATGTCGCCAGTGAGTTTGGGGTTATGCTTTCAGAAAAACAGCTCTTCCTCTTTGCTGTTTTTCTGGAAGGACTATG
Source organism: Deltaproteobacteria bacterium (assembly GCA_003646875.1). Lineage (GTDB taxonomy): Bacteria > Desulfobacterota > DSM-4660 > Desulfatiglandales > B25-G16 > B33-G16. The sequence goes on along the minus strand of QMLT01000263.1, from coordinate 54 downwards.
GTCATGGAATAGGCGAATGAATCTCACGGGCATATCAGAAAAAAGGGAAATGAT
>QMLT01000262.1 GCA_003646875.1 Deltaproteobacteria bacterium | reverse complement strand
TCTTTTCAGAACACTGGAGAGCATTGCAACCCCTTGTTCTGTAAAGGCGTATGGCCTTGCCCTGCGTATACCACCCCAACTTGAAATCACAATTTGTGCAAGTCGTTGAATTCTTTATCTGTCAGCTGAAACATAAAATCTTCTGGGAATCTATCAATGTTTCTCTTTACCGCCTGAACAAGCACCCGCGATTCTACACCATACAGGTCAGCCAAATGAGCGCTTAACATAACCTTCTCTCCGCGTATTAAAAAAATAAGCTGCTCAATGTTGTCTGTGGTTATCAGGTTCGCTTTTTTATCCATGTCTGGGTCTTTTCCATTAAAAAATATCTCATTCCCCCAACATGAAAGACAGCGATCCGCTCTACAGGAATGTATTCAGGGAAACATAGTCCTTTACATATTCAGGTATTACATTCCTCCACTCTTCAAGGTCTTTCAGATCCATTTTCTTTGTATATGACGCAGGTGTAGTCATTCTTCAGTGTCCGGACAAGATTCTTCAAGGCCTGATTTTCCAGCTCGATCCTGTCGACCAGGAAAATCAGGCCTGAAGGAATTTTGACGATTTGATGGGGTATTGGGCAGGTATTAAAGATTTTTTCTTTACATATAAGGTGGGCTGATAATGGAATAAGGTATATAGCATGGTCAAAATACATGAACGGCAGAGGCCTTGAAAGAGACATAAACCGGGATTCCCTCCTCCAGACCCAGTTCGATAAGCGACCCCTTTGTTATCAGACCTTTAAAAGAAACATCCTTTATTTGCACAGCAATCTCATAATAAAAGCCCTGATTGTTGATTTGTGTGATAATACCTGAATAGTTATTTCTCATGCTTGAGGAAAATTTTTCCCTGCTTATAACGATATCTTCCGGCCTGACCGCCACATAATGTGAAGAAGGATCAACTATTCGGCCTATTTCAATCTTTAATCCTGATACCATGGCATATGTTTCGTTAAAAGATGCCTTAAAAAGGTTTTTCATTCCTACAAAATCAGCAACAAAAGGTGAGGCCGGTTTTTCAAAGATTTCTTTCACCTGACCTGTCTGTTCAATGTGGCCTTTATTCATCACTGCTGCTCGTCCTGCTAAAGATAGAACCTCAACAAAATCATGGGTTACCATCAAGAAGGTAGTATTAGAAGATTGATGAAGACTCTTGAGAGCGCCTCTAACTTCTTCCCTGAAATTGGGATCCAGCGCAGAAAGAGGCTCATCAAGGAGAAGCACTTTGGGTTCGACCATCAAGGCTCTTGCCAGGGCTACACGTTGCTTTTCGCCGCCGCTTAAGTTGACAGGAAGACGCTCTTTCAGGTTGAAAAGATTTAATACTTCAAGTAAGCGATCCAGTCTTTTTTCTGCTTGGATCTTTTCAATCCTGTGAAAGCGCAGGCCATAGGTGATATTTTCGAGAACCGTGAGATGGGGGAAGAGGGCAAAATCCTGGTAGACAATACTAATGCCGCGTTTTTCAGGGGGCAATCTGGTGATTTCCCTTTCTCCAATAAGAATCCTGCCACTCGCTAAGGGGATTAAACCCGCTATTGCCTCCAGAAGCACGGTCTTGCCTGCCCCGGTGGGGCCCATGAGAATGAAGAATTCGTTTTTCTCCACGCTCAGACAAATATTGCGGAGTTTAAATTCCTTCAGGTTAATGTTGAGATCCTGTATTTTGATCATGTTTCTTTTCTGTTTCCCGAGGTAAGGATTCGCAGTAAAAGGAAAAGTAGCAGGGAAATCGACACGAGCCACACTGCAACTGGCTGGGAATATTTCAACCCGTATGCCTCAAAGCGTTCATAGATCATGACCGGCGCTATCATGGGGTGGTAGGCAACGATTACCACTGCCCCGAATTCACTTATGGCCCGGGCGCTGCACATGATAAGGCCGATAAGCATGCTTCGCCATGCAAGGGGAAAGGTGATGCGGAAAAAGGTGCTGGACATAGAGGCGCCGAGGCTGCGCGATACCTTTTCCAGACGGGGTGAAATTCCCTCGAAACCGGCTTTTGTGGCATTCAGGTAGAAGGGGATACCCACAAGGGTCAATACGGTGATAATGCCAGTGACACTCCCCATAATCCGTATACCGAGCTCGCTCAAGATCTGGCCAATCCAGTGATTTTTCCCTGCTACGCTCAGAATGGCAATGCCAACCACAGGATGGGGGATAGCGATAGGCAGGTCAATAATGCTTTCCACCAGCCTCTTCCCTCTAAAGGAGGTTCGTGCCAGGAGATAGGCGAGAGGCGTTCCCAGAACAAAGGAAATCAAGGCGGCCAATCCAGCCGTGTAAATACTCAACCAGATTGACCGCACCACATCTTTATCCTGTATGGTTTCCTTGAGCATTGAAAGAGAAGGGGCAGTCATCATTTCGATCAGGGGGAGCAGGATAAAGGCCATGATCACCAGGCCGCACGATATACTAATCCAGAAAAACGGCTCACGTTTCATGATTCGCATCGTTCATGTTATTCTCTAACCTCCACCAGATCTCGCATCGCTTTGGGAAGCCGTGCCTTCATTTCCGCTGTCGGAACCCTGCAGGGAATAAAGGGAGGTTGGCCCATCTCCTTGAGGACCTTTAGTCCCCCCTGAGGATCAAGCATGTACTGCAGGAAGGCAGTCGCTGCCTGAGTGTTAGGGGCGTTCTTCAGAAGGGTAATTCCGTAGGTGCACGACTTTCCCTTTTTATTAAGAAAGGTTCCAGGCTTTTTCCCCGTGACCTTTACAACTGCATTCTTGTAGAAAGTGTCATACTTATAGTTTCCCAGGTTGATCTGGTCAGGAAGCTCCACGAATTTGAGTTCGTGCTGAACCGCAACTGACCGGTACTCCCATGCATAGTCCATATTTCCTGTCTGAAGAAGGGCGACAAGCTCTACTGATTTGGGCCTGACATTTGCCTTTGGACAATTATCAACAAGCCTTTGATACAGTCCTGGAATTTTATAGTATTTCTCTGCCAGTTGAAGGACCATTACTGATCGATAACCGCAGGGATCAAGGTTGGGATCAGAATGTCCCCAGACAACGTCTTTTTTCAGAAGAATTTCATACCAGTTTTGGGCATTCACTTCTTTAGCATATTTACTTTTGTTTGTATAGCAGAGCACCATCCTGTTTGTGGCAAATCTGATATTCCAGTCAGCATATGCGGGGATGAGTAGCTGATCTATAACCGTGTAATCGGCCGATGCCATGATATCGCAGGGTTTTTTCAGATCCGTTATTTTTCGGGCGCATTTCCTACTTCCAGCCGCCTCCCGAATAATATCCACCTTTGGATATTTACCCTCAAACACCTTTTCCATCTTTGCAAGAGGGATCGTCAGACTGCCTGCATTAAAGATTATGATTTTCCCTGTAGCATCTCCAAAGGATTTGCCGAAAGGCAGCAAAAGGACTATAGCAACTACTCCATACATCAACCATTTATGTCCGCTTCTTTCTTTCATGTTTTCCTCCATTTTCAAGGTGTGAAGTGATCCTATAATTTATATCTTTTTTGATATATGTATTATTTGACATAATTAAAATTCCGTGTCAATAAGAATTTTATACCCAAAATCCGAGATTGATTTTATGCAAATTGGTGTGTCTTGGCGTTTCAGCCTGAAAAAACAATCTATAGATCAAAAATATATATCACCTTT
>QMLT01000261.1 GCA_003646875.1 Deltaproteobacteria bacterium | reverse complement strand
TTATTTTTTCTTTTATCTCTTTTTCCTGTGGCTTTTCTTCTTCTTGTTTTGGTGGAGGAGGTTCTGGGGGCCTGATCCGGATAAGGTCTATAGGTATGGCATCAGGCATGTTATTTTTCCTATATTCTGCCTTAATAAAATGGGGCAATATTGTGAACAGTGCAATGTTAACCAGTAGGGTGAAACTAAGTATAATTATAGGCCGCAAATTAAAAAACTTACTCATTTCCACCTTCTCTTGAAGCGGCTATGCTGATCTTTTTGGCCATGGCCAGGCGGCATTGGTCCAGTACCTTGATCACCGTGCCGGTATGACTTTTTTTGTCTGCAACAATAACCACACCGGTCTCTGGATTTTCTGCAAGGGAGCGTTCCACATGTGCACGGACACTTCTAATATCTATCTGTTTTTTGTCAAAAAATATCCTGCCATCGTCAGTAACCCCTATAAGAATAGCGCTTTTTTCTTTGGACACTGCCGTTGAGGCAACTGGACGTTGAACGTCAACACCGGTTTCCTTCACAAAGCTGGTTGTAACAATAAAGAAGATAAGAAGAAGAAATACCAGGTCTATCAAGGGTGATATGTTAATATCAGTGGTTCTTCTGATTCCTCGAATAGATCTACGCACAGAAATCATCTAAACATATCTCCTAAGTGTCATGGCCAACTCATCTAAGCTGTTTTCCAGCCAGGCGAAACGGCGAGCAAGGAAATTACTCATAAAAAGGCCGGGTATGGCTACCAGAAGACCACTCTGGGTGGTAATCAGCGCCTCGGAGATACCTCCTGCCATGGCCCTTGCGTTGCCTGTGCCAAAGATAGATATTACATTAAAGGTAGTAATCATGCCGGTTACTGTGCCGAGAAGACCTAATAGCGGAGCTACAGCAGCCAGCACAGTAATGGCAGCAAGATAGCGTCTAAGAAGGGGTCTTTCCTTCATGGCGCATTGATTTATAATATTCCTGTCAAGATCCCTTTGGCCGACTTTCTCCTTAATAAATCTGATTACAATTCTGGCCATCAATCCATCTGAGAGGGACGAAATATCCTTTCCTTGAAGTATTTCTACTGCCTCTTTCAGGCTTATATCACGGTGTCTCATCCGGCGGAGATAAAAGAGCCTTTCAATTATAAGAGCCCACATCCATAAGGATGTAAGAATAATCGGAATCATTACTATCCCGCCTGGTCTGAGATAGTCATATGTTTCTAAGATGACATCCATCTTTCAACGGGCCCCATTTAGCTTCTCTTTCTGAATAATATTAACGAGTGTTACTGCCTTCTCCTCCATATCACCAGTTATATGCTCCACACGCCGGCTTAAAAAGGTGTGTACCAGCATAATGGGTATTGCCATAGATAGTCCAAGCATGGTGGTAACAAGGGCCTCTGAGATACCACCGGACATCATGCGTGGGTCGCCAGTGCCATAAAGGGTGATCACATGGAAGGTATTGATCATGCCGGTTACGGTGCCAAGAAGACCCAGTAAAGGCGCAATAGCCCCCATAATATTAAGGGTAGGCAAAAAACGCTCCAATCTGGGCAGCTCTTTAAGAATCCCTTCCTGCATGATACTTTCCAGGGTTTCCCTATCCTCACCCCGGCTGGCCAGCCCTGCCATTAATACATTGCTGACCGGCCTTCCCTTTTGCTCCTGAACTATATTTTGACATTCCTCCCACTTTCCCTGGGTAGCCAAGGTGTTGACCTTCTCCATAAGCCTTTCTGCATTGAAATGAACCCTCTTGAGAACTATGATCCGCTCTATTATCAAGATTAGGGCGAAAAATCCTATGGCAAGTATTGGCCAGACAATAGGTCCTCCCTGTCTGCATTTCTCTATCAAACCTGGCTTATGAGTGATCTGACGCAGGGCGGCCCCGCCTGAGAAATCGACTGAGACTGCATCATCTATCCCTTCCATATATCTCCTCAGGCTGCGCCTAACAGGCCAGTTTGGGAGGGCTGAAAGGGCATATAGGCGTTGCCTATCCTCTGAATACCTGAGAAAGCCGACCTCATTATCATCATGGTAGGCAGCCGTAAATGGGCCAATGGTTAATATATCACCCTCTTTTTCTCTCCCTTTACGATCCACGAAGATTCCTTTTCGTAAAATCACCTCTCCTGTCAGCGCCATCTCCTGAAAAAAGAGACCCACCATCTGCTTGATTTCATCCATCCCTGGAAAACGCTCCTTTTTTAAAACGGGGCTTAGTATAGTTAGCCGTTCCTTATATCGAGCAGAGAACTGTGAGTTCCTGAGAAGGGTCTCCAGGTCCCTGGCAACGGTCCTGATAACACCGGTGAGTTCTCGAAAATTCATAGATTCTTTAGCCCATTTCTGGGATAGTTTTTTTTCTTTTTCCTGTAATTGTTTGGTCTCTTTACCCATGGCATTGATAGAGACTTCCAATCCCTTTACAGTCTTCTTCAACCGGGCTACTTCACTTTGTAGGGCTCTCCTGTCGGTCAGGATCCTTTCTTCAGCCATCCTGGCCTCAGATAGGGCCGCCTCATATTCCGCCTTTGCCTTTCGAGAGGCAGCCCTCATATCCTGTCCAAAGGCAGGGGTAGAGAAAAAAGCCGACAAAAAGAATATTACCAAGAGTTTTATCATTCTCATGGGACAATCCTCCCGATAGGGAGCTTGATCAGATCAATGGGACGTTGTTTGCTGGCCATCTCAACTGCCAAATCTATATCGTGCCGGTATTTGCCAGGCAGGGCCTCCCATTTACCTGTTGCCCTGTTGTAGCAGCCTACATCCTTTCTGTCTGGTGTTTGATAAAAAAGGGTAAGCCTTCCAAGCCTGAAGATATTTACCAGAGTGGGCTGTCCATTCACCTTTATAGTATCCTGATAAACCTCTACCGTTGACCCGTATTCGGTCTCAACCTGGAGGGCCTCCATAACACGCCTGAACTTTTCTGCGGATTCAATGCCGGGGTCAGCCATCATCTCTTTAATGGATGCAAGGCGTTTTTTCCGTTCCTCCGGGAGGAATGGAAGATCCCGAGAAATCCATGTCTCCAGCCTCATAACCCATCCATCCATATGGGAGTAAAGCTCATCTCTAACCTTAACAGACTCTGTCAGCTTTCGTTTTAGCTCCTCAACACGTCCTTTCTGTAGCGCCAGGATCTTTTGTGTCTTCTCTTTCTGTTTTTTTAGTTGTTCTAACCTTGATTTAAGAGATTGGTATTCGGCCTTGAGCTCAGCCTTCTGAGAGGCCCATTTATCCTCTTTTTTCTGAGTTTGCCGGCGGATATCAATCGTTTTTGTAACCTTTTTTTTAATCCGCTCAGCCTCAGTTTCACCTCTGACCGGCACAGCCATAATGAACAGTAATAAAGATAATAATAGAGTGAATATACGCATGATTGGTCCTTACTCGCTGCCTACCTTCGGCATTTAATAAAAAAGGCGTAACCTGGCTCTTTATTGCCATCCAAGTTACGCCTTCACTTCCCCGCCTATAATGCGGGACCGTAAGACATCCCTTTAAGGATTGATATCTCTAATCAACTTAGGTATGCCTAATATCAAAAAGAAATATCCATGTCAATGGTTTTTAAAAGATAAGGAATCAAAATTATTTAGTATTCGCAGTTCCTTTTTACTGATCGGCTCCCAGGGGCTTGCCGGTTCGGCGGATTCGCTAAATTCCGGTTTGGGTATGAATACACCTTCCAAGGTAACCG
>QMLT01000260.1 GCA_003646875.1 Deltaproteobacteria bacterium | reverse complement strand
GCGCTAAGCCGCTGTTCGAGCCAAAGCTTCTGATTTGTCTTAAGCGGCCCCATGTGTTTTTCTATCCACTCAATGTCACCGGTTAACAGGGCAAGCTTCTCAGGCCCTGTCAAATCGTACTCTTCGAGAGCGTCTGCACCCTCATAGAGCAATTTAGCAATGAATTCGCTATCGGATGCTGCCCTCTCCAATACTTTAATCATCTCTTCCTTGTGAATTAGATCCTGTTCCTCCGGGGGTTTGGCAGCAGCTATATCAAGCGCCGAGGCCACTGCCCTGATAAGTTGATCAGGGGTAAATGGCTTTTCTATATAGTCTGCTGCGCCAAGCTTCATTGCCTGTACCGATGACCGGACTGAGGCATAACCGGTGATCATAACCACAGGAAGGGATGGTTTTGCCCTTTTAATATCTCTTAAAACTCTCATGCCTCCGATGTCTGGCATTCGGATGTCAGTGAGCACAATGTCATATTCTTTCTCAATGGCCTGATTCAACCCCTCACGTCCACTAAGTGAGACATCTACCTTGTAGCGCTCATCAGTAAGTATCTTACTGACACTATCTAACACGACCTGTTCGTCGTCAATTACCAGGGCCTTCTTTTTTTCCATGATGTTCCTCCTTTTGAACTACCTTTTGTACTGTTTCGAGAAGTTCGTCAGGCGTAAATGGTTTATTAATAAACGCACTAGCACCCATCTTATTTGCTTCTTCAATGGTTTCAGTTGTATGATAGCCACTCATGACTATAATAGGTATACTTGGCCATCTTTCCTTAACCTCTCGCATAAGATCCATGCCATCGCGTAAAGGCATTTTTACATCCATAAGGAGAACTGAAGGCTCTTCATCCTCAATCGCCGAAATGGCCTTATCAGCAGATGTAACCAGTAATACATCGAAGCCATCTTCTTCAAGCACTCGTCGACAGCTATCAAGCACAATACCTTCGTCATCTACAACAAGTATTTTCATAATATTAGCACTCAGCTTCTATGGGTAACCATATAAAAAATCTGGTGCCTTTACCAACCTCGCTCTGAACCCTGATTGTTCCCCCGTGTCTCTGCACAATCCCGTATGAAACGGAAAGACCAAGCCCTGTGCCCTCACCCACCTCCTTTGTAGTAAAAAATGGGTCAAACAATTTATCAAGATCCTCTGGTGGTATGCCGCAACCAGTATCAGCTACGCTAATCTCAATACCCTTTTTACCAGCATCGCTTGCAGATAGGCCAGTAGCTGTATATATATTGATATCGCCACCCGGTTCAGTAGCATCAAGCGCATTTATAATTAAATTTATCAACACGCTTTGGAACTGGCTGCGATCCAGGGTAAGCCTGGGTAAATTCTCTCCTGGATTAAATTTCATGCTTACACCTTTTATAAGTGTTTGATTTTCCATTGCTGAAATTACAGAGTGGATAAGCATGTTTACATCTGTTGGTTCTTTATTAAGCTTTGTCTGTCTGGAAAAATCAAGGAGACCTTTAACTATCTTCCTGACCCGTTCCGTGGACTCGGCTATTGTTTGAAGATCGGAGCGAATATCATTCCCGATATCTTTACGTCGCAGCAGCATGTGAGTATATGTCAATACACCTGTTAGAGGGTTATTTATCTCGTGAGCAACACCTGCTGCGAGCCTTCCAACGCTGGCCTGTTTTTCAGACTGAATAAGCCGATTTTCGGCCTCTGCCCTCCTGCGTGCCATTGATCCAACCATATCCTTAAAGGTATCCTGTAACACACGCATTTCTTCATCTTTTGATATGGGTCCGATGTCTGGGGTTAGGCTGCCTTCGGAAACCTGTTTGCTTGCCTTTATCAATTGATGCACAGGATTCATGACCTTGTTCGCCAGGATGTATCCAAGACCTACTGCTACTGCCATGCCAGCCACAGTTATCAATATAAAAACTAAAATAGTATTCCTTCTCATGTCAGCATACTTTGCCTCCAGTACCCCGACATAGAGCATCCCCACTCTTTTACCAAAGATGTCTACGATTGGTTCATATGCTGTTATGTACCAATCACTTACCACAAAGGCCCGGTCTGTCCATTTCTTGCCCTTTGTGAGGACATGCTCTTTTACCTCTTTTGAGACCCGTGTTCCAATAGCACGCTTTCCGTCCGGAGTCATAACATTTGTTGATATACGAAGGTCATTAAAAAAGATAGTGGCTGTGCCTATATTGCGGTCTTTGTATATCTCATGCTGAAATACGGTGTCCCGCACAGTGTCAACTATGCTTTCGCTTCTGTTTAGAAGAACCCCGCCGTAGATAACTCCAAGCAAATCGCCCCCCTCAAATACTGGCACTGCGGCTGCGAGGGCCATTCCGGATGTTTCCTCTTCCTCCACTCTATGGACTGCCTTCGGTGTAGGAAGCAACCGGATTCTGGATAAATTGGCAAGTTTGGGATCCTCAGCAAAGAGAAACTCCTTGCTTAAGACAACGGTCCCTGAAATAGCAACTTTATCTTTGAGCGCTAAATCTGCTATAGGATTGTGTGTCTGAACTTTTTTCTTTGGTATAGAATCAGGTCCGATGCGGCACAGCGTTGTTCCTTCGTTTGTTACTATGCCAGCAAAATCCAACTCTGCTTGCTCGGCCAAACCCCTTAATCGACTGATAAGTTCCGGGGCATCTTGACTCTTAAGCGCCGAGCGGAATCCAGGCCCCAGGGTGGTAATAGTTACAGGACATTTGATAGTTTTTATACGCGTCAGGTATATCTCACGCGCAGCATTCAGGTCTAACCTGACGCGGTTTGTCGCCTCGCTGAGCACAGATTTGTAAAGGAGCTGGCTGCCAACAAAGAGAGAAACAGCGCCAACCAGAAGGGAAACCCCTAAAAAACTTGCTATGAGCTTGGATCGGGTTGATGAAAGCATATTTAAACGCCTAAAGTGAAAAGTATGGAGTAGGCAGTAAGTACGAAAACCCTTTTAGTTTTGCCTACTGCATACTGTTTGCTGCATGCTGTTTGCTGTCTAAAGGCCTATCTCTTTTAAATACAGCGCCCATAGGGCAATTCGCAAAACAGATACCACATCTTACACATATTCCCGCGTTAATAACACATATGGTATCTGCTTTTTTCTTTTTCCGTTTCACTTCCCCTTCCTCCTTTGCTGGTTCTTTATCTGATTGTCCAACTTTTATATCCTCTTGTGCACGCTTCCTCTCAGTAATTGCATTTGCCGGGCAACTCCTTAGGCAGAGTAAACACCCTGTACATCGAGCTTCATCTATGTAGTATTCGATAAGCGCCTTGCAAACCTTTGCGGGGCACCTTTTATCAACAATATGGGCTATATATTCGTCCCTAAAGTATTTAATAGTGGTAAGAACAGGATTTGGGGCAGTCTGCCCCAGTCCACAAAGAGAGCCGTCTTTTACTATCCCTGCAAGTTCTTCAAGTGATACCAAATCCTCATATTCGCCTTGACCATTTGTTATTTTTTCTAATATATTATACATCCTTCCGAGTCCTATACGGCATGGCGAGCACTTCCCGCAGCTTTCCTCGCGGGTAAAATTAATAAAGTATTTGGCTACATCCACCATACATACATCTTCATCAAGGACAATCATTCCCCCTGACCCCAGGATTGATCCAGCGGCCTGTAATGACTCATACGTCACCTCTTTATCAAGGTAGGTTTCCGGGAGACATCCTCCTGAGGGGCCTCCAGTCTGAACGGCCTT
>QMLT01000259.1 GCA_003646875.1 Deltaproteobacteria bacterium | reverse complement strand
GTCTATAATATCAATTTATCAAGTTTCGATATATTTTTTTTTGTTCCCCTTTTTATTGCAAGCAATGGAGGCTCTAAATCAAACATAGGGATTATCATGGGTGTCTTTGCCCTCTCCTCCGACCTCTGTCGTCCCTGGATCTCAGATACGATCGATCGGAGCGGGCGCAAGAGACGAGTTACACTATTGGATGCACTATTATGAGTATCCTTCCCTTTATTTACCTCCTGTTTCAAGGGAACATTTCTAATTTCTACCTTTCCCTCATTCTTGCACGGATTGTGCACGGCGTAGGATTGGCCATATGTTTTACGGCTTAGTTTACCTATATTGCCGATATTGTGCCTGAGGAGCGCTTAAATGAGGGGATTGGCATGTTTGGGGTCACTGGCCTCACAGGCCTTGCCATAGGGCCTGTCATTAGTGAGATAATAATCAGTAAATTTGGCTTTTCAGTCTTCTTTCTTGCTGCTACAGGAATGGGTGCCGGCACGTTTTTTGGGTCAATCATCTCAGGCTACATAGGACAATGGGCAGGCTTTCAGGCGGTTTTTTTTGCAGCAGGCCTTGCAGTATTGATTGGCTTAGGAGTTCAGAGGATTCAGGTAAGGAACAGCAGGCAAGAGGTTCCTTATAAAAAGGATGAGTCTTAATTACATAGGCCTGAGAGGTTTTTGATCAAGACAGCAAATTCTTTGAGATTCTTCACTGTAAAACAATCTTTTGGCTTTGTCCTGTCTCTATCGAGATAAAATGCCTTTATCCCTATGCTTTTTGGAACCAGATAGTCGAATTCATAATGGTCTCCTGTATGGATAGTATCGGATGGCTCTATCTCCATGATTTTGCAGATTTGTTTATAAAATTGAGGGGTCTTTTTCACCTGCCTGAAATCAGATGTAGCTGAAAAGATTCTGGTAAAGTAATTTTCAATTCCTGCTTCCTTTAGCTCAACCTCAACAAATTCCCGGGCTGCATTTGATAAAACAATGAGGTTATAGTATTTTGTCAGATCCTCTATTACCTCTTTAGCTTCTGGGAATGGCCGGATTTTATCCCTGTGCTCCTCGAGCAGATTTTCCCATCTTCCCGGGAGCTCGAAGTATTTAAACCAGTATGTGATATCATACCATTCTAAGTTTAGGTCACCAACTCGCTCATATTCGGCAATCACTATCTGTGCAGCCTTAGAAGGGCTGATATTGTGTTTTTTTGCATAAAGCTGAGGGATGCCAATTTCCCATATAAAGGTTGTATAGGCGGGTTCAATAAGAGTGTTATCTAAATCAAAAGAGATAAGTTTTTTCTTTTTCATTTTTTACCTGATTATAACAGGCTGCTTTTAAGAAAAACAGAAAGTCAATTACAATATCAGTTATCAGCTTACGTTATTGTTTTATTCTCCTAACAATTTCTTTTCCTGCTATTATTCCACTGACCGAGGCCTGGATGAGACCCCTGGTGATCCCAGCGCCGTCTCCTGCTATAAAAAGATTTTTTAACTCAGATTCAAGATGACTCGTTAATTTTATTCGGTGAGAGTAAAATTTTACTTCAATACCATAGAGAAGTGTGTGTTTTGAAAAGATCCCTGGCGCGAGGTTGTCCAATATTTCAAGCATCTCGATGATATCTTTTAGATATCGATAAGGAAGAACAAAGCTCAAATCGCCAGGAGTCGCTTGATTGAGGCTGGGCTTAGTAATGCATTTTAAAATCTTCTTTTCCGTTGATCTCCTGCCTGCAAGGAGATCGCCAAGCCGCTGAATGATGGCTCCTTTTCCAAGCATATTAGCAAGAGAGGCGATATACTTGCCGTATTTAATTGGATTATGGAAGGGATCGGTAAATGTGCTACTTACGAGGATAGCAAAGTTGGTGTTATCTGATTTTTTTTGGGTGTAACTATGGCCATTAACTGTGATGATGTCATCAGATTGTTCAAGGACAACTTCACCATATGGATTCATACAGAATGTCCTAACCCTGTCATCAAATGTCTTTGAATAATAGATCAGCTTGGCTTCATATGCCTCTTTTGTGAGAGGTTCTATAATCGGTGCAGGCGCCTCTATCCGTAGTCCTATGTCTACCGGGCTATGAAGAGAGGATAAATTCAATAAATCAGTTTGTGATTTCATCCATCCTGCCCCGATCCTGCCAGGCGCAGCCACCACAAAACGGCTATGTATTACCCGGCCATCAGTTAGCCTAACACCGGTTACCTCATTGTTATTAGTTAAAATCTCTTCCACCCTGCATTCAGTCTTGATGGATATGTTATCAATAAGGTCCTGGCGCATCTTTTTTAAAACAGAGACACAGTTTTCAGTCCCCACATGCCGTATCAATGTGGGCACAAAGGTTAGCCCAACTCTTTGAGCATTAGCAGAAAGAGACTCTATTTCAGCCAAATTAGCGCCATAAATCTTTTCAGGCGCCCCATAGCTGAGATAGATTTTGTCTGCTTCTTGCAAAAGTGTTTCTAATTTTTTGGTGGGTATAAGCTCATTCAGAAACCCACCAACCTCTGTGGACAGGTTTAATTTTCCATCACTGTAGGCGCCTGCCCCACCCCATCCACAAAGGAGATCGCGACCTGATCGCCTATCTCTCTCAGCAATGTCTTTTCCCTGTTCTATAAGCAGGACACTGCCGATGCCCATTTTATAGAGTGTTAGGGAAACAAAAATGCCGGCTGGCCCAGCCCCAATAATAATAACATCATAATCAGACTTCATGTCTTCTATCCTTTAAAAAAAATGATATCTTATTAAAGTAATTCCTCCGGTATCTTGCCACAAAGACACCAAGAAAAAAAATGAAACGGAGAAGTGGAGGGGGGGAGAACCGGAGATAAAAACTCACCGGTTCTCCGTTTCACCCCCTCTCCAGTTCAATCTTTGCCTTTGTGGCTGAATAGTTACCTATTAAATACCTATAGATTTTTTAATTGTAAAGGATATCTATGTTAAATAGAATTGTTACTTTGGATAAAATGTATTATTATAATTTTTAGAGAAATGAAAAAAGTGAAGCCGAAGAGAAGATTATGACCACTATAGGTGATGTTGTAAAGGTCTACTACAGGAAAAAGCCGGCCTTTTTTGCCAGGATTGACTCCATTATGCCCGACATAAAAAAGAATTGGTTTATGGTGGAGCTTTTGATTTTGACTACGCCCCTGAGAAAAGTTACGTGGATATTGAGAGAAGAATATATAAATGGTGTACCATTCACAATGGAAGGAAATGAAATAAGAATAGAGCCCGTAAGCCCGCTTTCTATAGAGTCAGATTCTAAAGGTAGTGCAGAGCCAGCTATGAGAAAAGTTTCGCCTAAGAATGGAAGAAAGGTGATACCCTTTAAGAGACCTAAGAAGGACGCTAAAGAAGGGGCTTGATAAACCTTTAATAGACATACTAACTAAATCATCTTATGACGCACGGCCTTTCGACCGCAACGAAGGATGAAAGTAGTTGAGTGGTCAAATGGTTAAGCAGTAAACGAGTTAATTTTAGGCATTTTAGGCCTGCCCGCAACGCTTTCGCTTGCGAGGCGGGCGGGCGCTTTAGCCCTGGCCCAGACTATGTAACTCAATAAGTTGGGGCAGCAGCCTGAAAATGCTGCATTTAAGGAGCATGGGTATGTCTTTTTTTGCTCCATGCCCTTAATAAATAGGGGGCATCAGCGTGCCCCCATAAATCGGGACACACGTGCAACGTGGAT
>QMLT01000258.1 GCA_003646875.1 Deltaproteobacteria bacterium | reverse complement strand
GGGACCCTGTAGTCATAAGCAAGGGGATAAAGGGGCTGCAGAAGAAAATTCGTGAGGATGAGACAATTGCTACAGCGATAAATATGCTACGGCAATCCCTTACCAAAAATAGGAAAAGATACTTATTTAGTTAAGCCTGACCCCATTTACTCAGCCCTCAAACTTCTCCTTCTTCCTGGCTTAGGAGTAATGTTACTCTACAATGCTGGCATACATCCACTTTCCATTGAGGTGGCTGCAATTCTATTAGGGGTACCAACTGCCACGGTTTCTGTGATAATGTCAAGCGAGATGGAAGGAGATGTTAAATTTGCCTCAACGGCTGTAACCCTTTCTACCCTTTTATCTCTTCTCTCTCTGTGTCTCTGGAGCTATCTAATCGGTTTTTTGTATTAATCAACTCTTCTACTAAGACTAAGATGTCTAAGTAACGGAAACAGCTTTAGAATTTCATACAAGTCATTGTTTACTCTGTGAGAAAATAGATAATATTCTCTATGGCAACCCCACGGGTCAGCATGAATTATTCTGATAGGTAAAATCATTTGACAATGTTTTTACTACTAAGTATAATTAAATTGCTGGCTAAAA
The DNA here is from genome assembly GCA_003646875.1 of Deltaproteobacteria bacterium. GTDB lineage: Bacteria > Desulfobacterota > DSM-4660 > Desulfatiglandales > B25-G16 > B33-G16. The sequence continues at coordinate 3,158 of QMLT01000258.1, read as the reverse complement.
AGTAAGAAAAAAGGAGAAAGTTAAATGGAAGTAGGAATTAAATTGAGCAGTAAATGTCAAGTTGTAATTCCCAAACATGTGAGAGAAATTTTAGAGATAGGTCCGGGAGATGAATTATTGATGGAGGTTAAGGAAGGAAGCCTAATTATTTACCCAAAGCCAAAAAGCTATACTAATTATATGATAGGGTTACATAAGGATGTTTGGATGAATATGGATACTGATACCTACATAACTAAAGAGAGGGAATCATGGAAGAGATAGATGCCAAGGTCAAGAAATTGTTCAAAGGACACCAGGTGGTAGGCCTTGATACCATGCCCTTCATATATTCTCTTGAAGCCAGAAAACCATATATTCCATTTCTGAAATCTATTTTTTATTATATAGAAAAAGGCCTTGCTAAAGGAGTTACATCGGTTATAACCCTTATAGAGATCCTGGTAAAGCCCATAAAAGATCAGAATCTAAAAGCGGTAAGAAATTATAAATTTGTTCTCAACAATTTTCCTAACCTCAAAATGGTAAACATAGATACCAATGTGGCAGAGAAAGGGGCTGAGTTAAGGGCACTATATGGAATACGAACCCCAGATGCATTACAGGTTGCCTCTGCTATTGAAAATCAGGCTACCATTTTCCTCTCCAATGACTATAATCTAAAGAAGATTAAAGAGATTGAGATAGTATTGCTCAAACAGATGATGGACCAATTCAAATAGCTTGGCAAGGATAAAAATACATTATTATCTTTTCTAAAAAGGAACCTTTGCTCCAACAAGAAGATACATTGTAAATAAGAAGAGCATTGTCACGGATGAGAGTTATATCGATCATAAATCCAGGACCTTTCACCCTGCCATGATTGTAACAGCTTTTGTTGATACTTACCACACACACCCGCTGAGCAATATCCTCATGATCAATGACAATGGCCTACTCGTTGTTTTACAGTGCAGATGGAACTGTTATGTGAAGCTCAACATAAGGCATGGTTGGGCATTAATGTGTACGCATACAAAGAGAACCCATATCGGTTCTTATATTCGCTTAAAAAGTTTAGGTAGAGTGTATAGTCTTTTTCATTGCCGAATATCTTCTCACGCCTGTTTCCCCGGATAATGACATGGTAGAAGGCACCAGGAAAATGTATACGTGGTTTTCTTACCATACCTTGTATGTAGCAAATGAGAGATTAAATGCCAGTACTTAATTAGACCTGGTACCTTTCTGGCCCCGTTTACCTCCCGGCTTAGGAGTAGTTTTACTCCACAGTGTTGAGGTACATTCCTTTTCTATTGAAGTGGCTGCAACCCTGTTGGGTGCACCAACTGACACGGTTTCTGTGATAATGTCAGGCGAGATGGAAGGAGATGTTAAATTTGCCTCAACAGTTGTAACCCTTTCTACCCTTTTATCTGCCATTACTCTGTGTCTCTGGAGCTATCTCATGGGTTTTCTTCATTAATCAAATGTTCTAAGACAGAAAGCGAGACGAGGCTACCTAAATAATTAGAAAAAAATTCTTTTACTCCTTGAAGCAGCCGAAGGCCATAAAAAAACAAAACTGCTTTCCCAGTCGGGGTAATTCATAAACCTGATCAAAAGGGGGCTGAGCATAGCAGGATGAGAAAATTGAAACCCCGGAAGCAAATCTGGGATGAAATATGATCTTTAGATATTAATCTAGGAGCAGCCGTATTATCATTTAAATGAATTGTATAAAAGGATGTAGGTAAACCAGGCAATGTGAATTTTATTCTCTCTGGAGTTTAGCCGTGATCTCTTGAAGCGGGCTCACCATAACTTTGTCTTTCATTGGATAGGATTCTTTCACCGGTGCAACAACAAAAGCCTCGTCTGGAGAGATATCCTCCAGTGCGTTCCAAAAACCTTTTGAAACCCTGGGAACACTTGATGATTTCAACTCAAATGCCAGTGTGCGCCTCCCTCTTCTCAAGATAAGATCTATCTCAGCGCCCGCACTTGTTCGATAGAAAGATGGCTCATAATTTTTTGCAAATGCGAGAATATTCTCCATGGCGAATCCTTCAAAAGATGCCCCCAAAACTGGATGGGAAAGCAAATCGTCATGAGTGCGGATATCAAGCAGTGCATGGAGAATACCGCTATCACGAATATAGAGTTTGGGTGATTTGACGAGGCGTTTTTTCAAATTTGTTGCATCGGGTAAGAGGAGCCGCACCATGAAGGTATGCTCCAAAAGATCTACATACAAACGAATAGTATGAGAGCTTACCCCAAGAGAATCAGCAAGTTTCGATGCATTTAGTAGTGAACCGTGAATGTGGGCGCACATTTTCCAAAACCGGCCAAGTCTGGCTGGCGACATACGAAATCCGAGCATCCCAATATCCCGCTCGAGAAATGTTCGGATAAAGTCCTGGCGCCATTCAAAACTGATATCGGCGTTTGTTGCCAGATAACTCCTTGGAAACCCGCCTCTCAGCCAGAGCTCTCTGATGTCGCCCTTGTGCGCGGCTTCAACCTCAAAAAGGAGAAACGGAGTTAGATCAAGATAAGCAATACGCCCTGCAAGCGATTCGGAGCTTTGACGAATTAAATCGCGCCCCGCAGAACCAAGGATTAAAAACTGCCCATTTCTTCCTCGTGTATCTATGATGCTGCGAAGCGTCGTAAAAAGTTCAGGAGCCCGCTGGATCTCATCGAGGCATACAAGGGCATTATTATGCAAACTGAAAAAAGCAAGGGCATCATCGAGTTTTGCCAAATCGCCGGGATTCTCAAGATCCAGATAGACCGATTGCTTGAAGCTTTTGACTATCTGACCGGCCAATGTTGTCTTACCACACTGACGTGGGCCCAGAATCGCTACAGCCGGGTTGTTTTGCAACCGTCTCTTAATTGTATCAGCGAGATGCCTTTCAATTAATACGTGCATATTTGAACACTATATTCAAATTTACAATAAAAGTCAATAGAAAACGTTTCTGACTTTACGTTTTATTCACCATATATGAAAATGAAAATGGGCCCATCAACACACGCAATCGTCGAGGGGCATTCGGGAGGGCGGTCGTTGGATATTTGGCAAAGGAATTAGCAAACCATCCTTTCAAAGACACTGCAGCGCACTTCAATCGGGACCCTGTAGTCATAAGCAAGGGGATAAAGGG
>QMLT01000257.1 GCA_003646875.1 Deltaproteobacteria bacterium | reverse complement strand
TAGTAAACGAGTTAATTTTAGGCCTGCCCGTCCCGCTCTGCGGGACGAGGCGGGCGGGCATTTTATTTAAACCAAATACTTGATTAAGAATCCAGCGCTAGCCTTGCCTGTTCCTCATTTTCCAGCCATACTTCATAAGGCATTTGTTATACTTTCTGTTGTCTAAAAAATATGAGCCTCTTTAGTATCAATTATATTCTAATCAATGGTTGTATCACTGTCAACGATGGAGAATGAATCGATGTTCATATTGTATGTTACCCGCTTATCGTTTTCCGATCACCGAAATATGGTAAAGTCCGTCCATTGTCAATGAAAAATAGACATCAACGAACGGTTATTATTTTTACATTATTCTTGCCTTGACATTTTTTCTTATTACGGTACATTACCTATGAATCAGTTTAGGTTATCATTACCTTAGACATGGATTACAGTCTAATCATATATGCTTAATAATTGAGGAGATTTTATGGTAAAAAAAATTGATCAGATTAGAAATATAGGATTGATAGGCCATAGTGGTTGTGGGAAGACATCACTTGCAGAGGCTATTCTCTTTAATAGCAAGACGACAAGCAGATTGGGAAGGGTGGATGATGGTAATTCCATTATGGATTTTGAACCAGAAGAGATTAAAAGAAAGGCCACCCTCAGCACTGCATTTCATCCCTATACCTGGAAAAGCAGAAAATTCAATCTTATAGATACACCAGGAGAAAACGATTTCCTTTCTGATACCAAGATATGTCTTCAGGCAGCAGAAGGCGCTCTGGTTGTTATTGATGCCGTTAACAGCATTAAGGTAGGCACAGAAAAGGTCTGGGGTTTTTCTGAACAATATAGTTTACCCCGGGTGATATTCATCAATAAACTGGACAGGGAACGAGCTGATTTTTATAAGGTTTTAGAGGAAATTGAAAGCACATTCTCTATTAAACCAACACCTATATATCTTCCTATTGGATCAGAAAATGAGTTTAGTGGAATGGTAAATCTTATCAGATTAAAGACGAATCTCTATGGCAACGATAGCTCCGGTTCCTTCAAAGAAGGGAAAATCCCAGATTCAATGGCCGAAATTGTAGCCAAATGGCGTGAGAATATGGTCGAAAACATTGTCGAGGCCAATGATGATATAATGGAAAAATATCTTGATGGACAGGAACTCACGCCAAAAGAAATAGAAGACACCTTTATAGAAGGGATGGAATCTGGCACTGTAGTGCCTGTTATCCCAGGATCCGCCACCCTTAATATCGGAGTAACACAACTTCTGGACATTATTGATCACTCCTTGCCGTTTCCAATTGAAAGAGGAAAGGTTAAAGGTCATAAAGTGGACAGTCAGGAGGAGGTGGAATTTGATGCAGTCGATGATGCCCCATTTTCAGCTCTTGTCTTCAAGACATTAGCAGACCCTTTTGCAGGGAAACTCACTCTTTTCAAGGTTATGTCTGGAAAAATAGATTCAGAATCTACCATATTTAATTCAACAAAAAAGGTAAAAGAAAAATTAAGCCAGTTATTATTGATCGAAGGTAAAAAGCAAACCCCTATCAAAACAGTTAGTGTCGGCGATATAGCAGCCGTGGCTAAGCTAAAAGAAACCACAACTGGCGATACTATTTGCCAGGTAAACAATCCAATCGTTATTAAACCAGCCGAGCCATTACCGCCAACTATTTCTTTTGCTATAGAGGCGACAGAAAAAGAGAATGAGGATAAAGTTTACTCTTCTCTGGCCAGATTGGTTGAGGAAGATCCCACTCTTAAAATAGACAGAGATCAATCAACCTCAGAGATTATTCTATCCGGCACAGGTCAAATTCATCTGGAGAATACAAAAGACAAATTAAAGAGGAAATTTGGTGTTGAAATTAAGCTTAATACTCCTAAAGTCCCTTATAGGGAAACCATCAAAAATTCAAGAGAAAAGGTAATATATAGACATAAGAAACAGTCTGGAGGCAGGGGTCAGTTTGCTGAGGTTCATTTTGATATCTCTCCTTTAAAAAAAGGAGAGGGATTTGTGTTTGATGAGGCATTAACTGGAATGAATGTACCCAGAAATTTCGTTCCAGCCGTTGAAAAAGGAATAATAGAAGCTATGAAGAGTGGAGTTATAGCAGGATATCCAGCTGTAGATTTAAAGATTCGGTTTTTTGACGGAAAATCTCATGAGGTCGATTCATCCGAAATGGCATTTAAAATTGCAGCTTCCATGTGTTTTAAAAAGGCCTTCCAGGAGGCTACACCTGTTCTTTTAGAACCAATTATGAGTATGGAAATAACTGTTCCAGAAGATGTTATGGGGGATGTAATAGGTGATCTTAACGGTAGGAGAGGAAGGGTTTTAGGCATGGATAGCGATGGGAAATACCAGATCATAAAGGCTGAGGCACCTATGGCTGAGCTTTTGAGATATTCCCTGGATCTTACATCCATGACTGGCGGCAGAGGTAGCTTCCAGATGAAACAGTCTCATTATGAAGAGGTTCCTGCTCAACTGGCGGAGAAGATAGTGGCCGCCTCCAGGGAAGAGGGAAAGTAAAGATGGTTTATAAATAATGATAAAGGCCGGTGTTTTAACAATTAGCGATAAGGGATTTGAGGGAAAGAGAAAGGATGAATCAGGGCCCTTAGTTGCTGAAATCTTGACAGAGGCTGGTTACATAGTTGAAAAGCAGGGCATTGTTCCAGATGATTTAGAAAAGATTGTGGAGTGTTTGATTACGTGGGTTGATAAAGAAGGCCTCAGGTTGATTGTGACAACAGGAGGCACCGGGGTGAGCCCTACCGATATAACACCTGAGGCCATGCTCAAGGTAATCAAATATCAAATACCTGGTATGGCTGAGGCGATGAGGGCTGCAAGCCTCACAAAGACCCCTCATGCCATGCTTTCCAGAGCAATAGTTGGTGTAAGGGGAGACAGTCTGATTATAAATTTGCCAGGAAGCCCTGAGGGCGCAAAGGAAAACCTAACTGTTGTTTTACCAGCGTTAAATCATGGTCTTGACAAAATTTCAGGGGATACGAGCGATTGCTCTCAACATTAGAGTCTTGGGTCATAGAGATGGAGAATAACCAAACCAGTCTACATTCCTTTAAAGCCACTTCGAAAACGTGGCGTAATTAAAATCTCTAAATTTGTAGAAAAGGCTCTGCTGATTATAGTTATAATACAAAATCGGCTTTCCTTCTGAAAAAATAATATGTTCTTTGGCGATTTGAAAGAGCTTAAGAAACGCCAGCCATCATCAGGCATTTTGTTGATAAAATAGCTGATGAGGGAATCTGATTCTATCTTCCCTGAAAAAGTAAGAATTCCAGTCGTAAATTCGGTAGTTTGAAAAACAAAGGATTTTTCCTTTTGGAGCTTAAGTTTCTTTGGAACCGGCACATCCTTAAAATCATAATAAAGAGAAATTGATGCTTCTTCAGTTTCTTTTGACTGTTGGGATTCTCCGAGAGGGGTTGTTTTTTCGGATAAGGACTGTGTAGCGCATCCAGAGATAAAGATAAAAACAAGCACATGTAAAACAACTTCCATCAAAACTTTATTTCTCTTGACTTTTTGCATCCTTATACCTCCTACTTTTTATCGTAACTCAGGGAGCATAGGTATGTCTTTTTTTGCTCCATGCCCTTAATAGATAGGGGGCATCAGCGTGCCCCCATAAATCGGGACACACGTGCAACGTGGATTTTACTATTATGCGACTTGTCGGTTGGTGTCCCGATTT
>QMLT01000256.1 GCA_003646875.1 Deltaproteobacteria bacterium | reverse complement strand
TTTTTCATTATTGATTTAATACCCTTTGTGCCTGCCCGCCATCGGCTTCGCCTCAGGCGAGGCGGGCGGGTCTTGGTGACTTTGTGGCATCATATTAATTCAATTGCAAGATCAGGACAACGAAGTTCACACATTCCACAGCCATTACATTTTTCTGGATATGCAAGTTTAGCCTTTTCCATTTCATCCATGATCAAGGCCTCTTCCGGACAAAATTCCACACAGATCCCGCATCCTTTACACCACTCAATATTGATAACAGGTTTTTTTTCCTCTTTTTTGGTTACCATAGTGCTCATTTATCCATATTTGATGTAATTGTCAACTTTTTTAGCAGGGTTTTTAGCAGGGTTTATGATAATTATTGCCGATATTAATAATGAATGGATGTTTGAAAAAAACTTGCTGGAAGTATTTAAGGATTAGCAAAAATACTAAAAAATAAAAATTTAACTTGACAAAAAGTGAAACCTTGATAAGATTGTCGACAATCGACTATTATGGAGCCTGAGGTGGGTAATAATATAAATAATAAAGTGGAAAACTGGAACAGGGGTGAAATAAGAAGCCTGATGACCATTGTTCTGGATAACATACGCAGGAGGATCTTCACGGGAGAATTTAGACCAGGCCAGAAGATAAATGAATCTGAGATTGCCGTAAACCTGGGTATAAGCAGGTCACCGGTCAGGGAGGCCTTTAGGATTTTAGAAAGAGATGGACTTATCACTACATTACCGCGAAAAGGTACCTATATTACAGATATAAGCCTGAAGGATTTGGAAGAACTGTTTGAAGTCAGAAAAATACTAGAATGTTATGCGCTGGATTGTATAAAAAAGAGGGCAAAAAAATCCCCAGATAAGATAAAGCCTATGATCGAAGAACTTGAGAAAAACCTCTTGAAGAAACATGATCCCTTTAGTGTTATTTCAGGTTTTCATTATAGCCTTCTGGAGCTCACTAACAACTCTCGATTAATAGAGTTGTATAAGATACTGGCAGTATCATTAAGAAGATATTGGCTGATTTATCATAGCAAGAAAGGGCAACAAGATATTTCCTTGGAGCATCATCAAGCTATTCTTAACAGCCTTAAAAAAGGAGATTATCCTGGCACTAAGACCCTGCTTAAAAAACATATTCGATATGTAAAGGGTATTGTGGGGGAGAGAGTTAGGGAAATTTTATCATCATAAACTCTTTTATTGAAAAAAATAGTGAAAAATAAGAAGGAAAAAATAATTACATAGAATTGGTTTTTAGGTAAATGTGCGAAATACCTTTTAAGGCAATTATATGGGCTATAGGAATATAAAAAGCACTTTTCCTGCAGGTCATTACTATTTTTCCGGCAATGAAGCATTAACTGAAGGGGCTATTGCTGCTGGCTGTCGATATTACGCCGGATATCCCATTACTCCATCAAGTGAGATCATGGAGAGAATTTCTGTCCGATTTAAAGATGTAAATGGCGTATTCATGCAGATGGAGGATGAACTTGCCTCTATATGTTCTGTAATAGGGGCAGTTTGGGCGGGTGCAAAGGCGATGACAGCTACCTCAGGGCCAGGTTTTTCTCTTATGCAGGAAGCAATTGGATATGCCGCCCTAACAGAAACCCCTCTGGTCATCGCTGATATCCAGAGGGCTGGACCAGGCACTGGCCAGGCAACAAGGGTAGCCAGCGGCGATCTTATGCAGGCAAAATGGGGCTCTCACGGAGATTATTCTATTATTGCCTTATCTCCATGGTCGGTTCAAGAGATGTATGACCAGGCAATAAATGCCTTTAATTTAGCCGAGCAGTATAGAGTGCCTGTTTTTGTCATGGGCGAGGAGGCCATTGGCCATTTAAGGGAAAGGATTGAGGTTAAGGCTAAGACTACCGTCTTTGATAGGATAAAAAAGAAAGGGGCGCCTCCTTTTGGCACGAACCAGGATGATGCTATTCCACCCATGCCTTCATTTGGTGAGGGAGAAAAACTCTTGGTTACCGGATCTACACATAATGAGATCGGGATCAGAAAAACCGATGACCCCAACGTCCATTCACGTCTCGTGAACCGAATTAACAAAAAGATCTTGAATAATAGAGACCGAATTATTCAGACAGACTCATATCACCTAAAAGATGTCGAAGTCATTGTGGTTTCCTATGGATTTACTGCACGAAGCGCACTTTTTGCTGTAGAGCAACTCCGAAAGGAAGGGAAAAAAGTTGGCCTTCTAAGGCTGAAGACCATCTGGCCCTTTGCTGACAAAATTATCTTTGATATTGGCCAAAAGGCCAAAAAGATCTTTGTCCCGGAGATGAACAGGGGGCAGATTGCGGGTGAAATAATGAAATACGCTACCTGTGAGGTAATTCCTTACAACCAGACCAATGGTGAAATCATCCATCCCCATAGAATAATAAAAGAGCTAAGGAGCATTTTATAATGGCCAGGGATCTGGAAGAATATCTACGTCCAGGAATTGATTCAACACCATTTTGTCCTGGATGTGGGCATGGAATATTGATGAATCTCATACTTCGGGCTATTGATGGACTTAAAATAAGCATGGATGAGATGCTTTTTGTATCCGGTATAGGCTGTGCGGCATGGATTCCAAGCCCTAATTTCAATGCCGATACCCTTCATACCTTACACGGACGGGCTATTGTGTTTGCAACAGGGGCAAAGATGTTCAATCCGAAACTCAATGTCATGGTTATAAGCGGTGATGGAGATCTCACCTCCATTGGGGGCAATCACCTTATTCATGCCGCACGCAGGAATATAGACCTCACAGTGATTTGTGCTAATAATATGATCTATGGAATGACCGGCGGCCAAGTGGCCTCCACATCTCCTTTGGGCGCCCTAACTTCTACAACCATGGATGGCAATAGATATCGCCCATTTGATCTCTGTAAATTAGTTCTTGGCGCTGGCGCACCTTATGTGGCCAGATATTCAGTAACACAGCCTTTATTGTTGGTGAGTGCCATAAAAAAATCTCTTGGTATACATGGATTTACCTTTATTGAAGTCCTTTCCCCCTGTCCCACCCAATTTGGAAGGAGAAACAGATATGATTCTTCTGCCGATATGCTGAAAAATCTAATGGAGAGATGTATTTCCAGGGAAGAGGCAGATAATTTTTCAGATGATGAATTAAAAGATAAGATTGTCACTGGAGAGTTCATGAATGAATAACCTCATACAGATACGACTTTGCGGCTATGGTGGACAGGGTGTGGTTTTGGCTGGAACGATCCTTGGGCATGCTGCTATTAATGACGACAAATGGGTTTCCGGGTCAAATTCCTATGGCGCTCAAGCCAGGGGCGGTTCTGCCAGGTCCGAGGTAGTCATATCAGAAAATTCCATTACATACCCTCATGTAATAAAGGCAGACATCCTTATTGCCATGTCCCAGACTGCGTATGATGAGTATATACAAGATTTGGCCGAGCAGAATGCCATTGTGCTCTATGACGATATGATCGTACACCCGAGAGATATCAATGGTGTTCAGCAAATTGGCGTACCGGCAACAAAAACATCAATTGATCAATTAGGCAACAAGCAGGTGGCCAATATCGTTATGCTCGGGGCATCGGTGGTAATTACCGGGATAGTGAGCAAAAAGTCTATGATTTCATCCATTGAAACAAATGTTGGCCAACGGTTCAAGGAGCTAAATTTAAAGGCGCTTAATGCTGGTTTTGCACTAGGGAAAAATTACCATAGGAAAAAACACTAAA
>QMLT01000255.1 GCA_003646875.1 Deltaproteobacteria bacterium | reverse complement strand
GCTTATAAACTAAGAGTCCAGGCAAAAGACAGATAATGGATACGTAAATGGCTCCACTGAATGTTATTCTTGTGAGTACTCGGTCAATATACTCGGCCGTACTTCTCCCAGGTCTAATGCCAGGGACAAATCCTCCATACTTTTTCATATTATCTGCAACCTCGGTTGGATTAAAATGAATGGCCGTATAAAAATAGCAAAAGAAAATTATAAAACCTACATAAAGTATGGAATATATTAGATGACCTGGCGCCAAGGAGCTTACAATAGTCTGAAGCCAACCAATCTGTTTAACATTTAAGAAACCTGCTATTGTTGCTGGAAACATAATAATGGAAGAGGCAAATATTGGGGGAATAACACCAGCAGTATTAACCTTTAACGGAAGATGGGTGCTTTGCCCTCCATACATCTTTCTACCTATAACCCTTTTGGCATACTGAACCGGGATCCGTCTCTGACCTCTTTCAATAAACACAATAACAGCAACAATTGCTATCATAAAAACTACTAAAATAAGACCAAAGAAAGGGCTCATCTCTCCAGTACCCATCAGACGAAATGTATTGCCAACCGCTGAAGGTAACCTGGCTACAATCCCCGCAAAAATGATTAATGAAATACCGTTTCCAATTCCCCTCTCTGTTATCTGCTCACCAAGCCACATCAAAAAAGTTGTGCCAGCAGCCAATGTTATCATAGTCATCAGCCTAAAGCCCCACCCTCCTAAAGGAACAATCAAGGCTCCTTCAGGACTTGTCATGCTTTCAAGGCCAACTGATATGCCAAGACCTTGTATAAGACTAAGTATTACCGTCCCATAACGTGTATATCGTGTAATCTTTTTCCGCCCAGCTTCTCCCTCTTTTTTCAATTTCTCTAAATAGGGAACCACCACTGTGAGGAGTTCGAGGATAATGGCTGCGCTTATGTATGGCATTATACCTAAGGCCATAACTGACAGCCTTCGTAAAGCCCCACCTGAAAACATATCAAAGAGACCAAACAAGGTTCCCTGCCTGGCGTTAAAGAAAGCGGCCAAAGCTGCTGAATCAATACCAGGCGTTGGAATATGGCACCCAAGCCTGTACACGGCCAGTAATAAAAAGGAAATAATTATCCTCTTTTTTAACTCAGGAATCTTTGTGATATTTTGAAAACCGCCAATTACCATGAGACTATCTCTATCTCGCCACCAGCAGATTCAATTTTGTTTTTCGCTGTCTGGCTGGCTTTATTTACCTTTATCTTTATTGGGTCAGATATCTCCCCTTCCCCCAAAAGTTTCACTGGATAGGCCTTTTTTACCAAACCGCTCTTACGCAATGTCTCATCATTAATTAATTCACCTGGCTTAAAATATTTGAGATCTTTTATATTTATAATCTCGTACTGTTTCTTAAAGATATTTGTAAAGCCTCGTTTCGGAATTCTTCTCTGCAGAGGCATTTGTCCACCTTCAAACCCTAAATGGACCCCTCCGCCAGAACGTGAATTTTGTCCTTTTGTTCCTTTACCTGCAGTTTCTCCAGTTCCTGTGCCTTTTCCTCTCCCAATTCTTTTTCTCTTTTTCTTTGAACCTTTTGGCAATGTCAATTCATTCAATTTCATATAGACTCCTGCAAAACTATCCGCCCTCAGGTCAATATCTCTTCCGCAGTCTTACCTCTTGATCTGGCTATCTCCTCTGGAGTTCTCAAAGACATAAGTCCATTAAGGGTGGCCTTGACCAAATTATGGGGATTATGTGAACGTAAGCATTTGCTCACAATGTTTCTCACGCCAACTGCCTCTAAAACTGCCCTAACAGCTCCACCAGCTATAATACCAGTGCCAGGGCGAGCTGGCTTAAGCAGAACAGAACTCGAGCCACAGACACCTACTACCTCATATGAAATAGAATCTTTGAGAAGTGAAACTGTCCTCATATCCTTCTTTGCCTTTTCCCCTCCTTTTCTTATTGCCTCTGGCACTTCATTTGCCTTTCCAAGCCCAGCGCCTACCATGCCTTTCCCATCGCCAACAACTACTATAGCGCTGAAGGAAAACCTGCGACCCCCTTTTACAACCTTCGCGACTCTATTAATATACACAACCTTCTCGATTAATTGGACATCTTCATTTTCTGTAATCAATTACTTCTCCTTTTACTTCGAAGGTACCTGCCCTCCATCGCGAGCTCAGGCGAGGCGGGCTTTGATGCGTAAAAAGTCAAAAACTCCCTCTCTTTTGATGCCTGCCTGTGCATGCCTGGCTGCCCCGCTGGGGCGGTAGGCAGGCGCAGACAGGGGAGGGGAAATGGGATTTTTTTTGAGACCATCAAGTTTCATGTAACTAAAATTTCAAACCATTCTCTCTTGCCGCATCAGCAAGCGCCTTCACGCGCCCATGAAAGAGAAAGCCGTTCCTGTCAAAAATAACCTCTGTAATACCCTTTTTTGCCCCTATCTTTGCAATAGCCTCGCCAACTAATATCGCACCTTTTATATTACCACTAATACTTTTAGTGTGCGACTTAAGATCCTTAGATATTGTTGAGGCTGCTAACAGGGTCCTCCCTGTAGTGTCGTCTATGATTTGGGCATATATATGCCTCGCTGATTTAAAGACAGTCAACCTTGGTCTTTCAGGTTTCCCTTGTATTTTCTTTCTGACCCTCTTCTTTCTTTTCAAACGCGCCAATCTATTTTTTTTGATAGGAATCATAATGAATGCATAAATGAAAAAATAATTTTATCCTTTTGCCCCTGTTTTTCCTGCCTTTCGCCTCACCCTTTCTTCTAAATATTTAACACCTTTTCCTTTATACGGCTCTGGGGCTCTAAAACTTCTAATCTCGGCTGCGGTAATGCCTAAAAGTTCCTTGTCTATCCCGCTCAAAATCACCTTATTTTTTTGATCAAGCTGCACTTCTATACCACGTGGAATATCATATTTAATAGGATTTGAATAACCCAGGTTAAATATCAATTGATTTCCTGAAAGTTCAACCCTATATCCTACACCAATTATCTCAAGGGTCTTTTTAAATCCCTCGCTCACGCCTAAAACCATATTGGCTATCAACGAGCGGAAAAGGCCTGAAAGTGATTTAGATTCTTTCGAGTTATCAGAAATTGACACTGCTATCTGCGAATTATCTATATTTAATTCTACCTTAGGATGAATAAGGCGGCTTAATTCCCCTTTTGGGCCTTTCGCGGACAACATTTTGCCATTAAACGTAATCTCGACCCCTTTCGGTATAATAATCGGCTTTTTACCTATTCTTGACATGATCGATATTCTATCAATGTATTAAAAATTCCTTTGGGACACAGGTTTATACTGCTTATCAGATTTTAAATATATAGCTGTCTACGAATACGCACCCGTCTCGCCTTGCAGGCTTACATGGCGGGCGGGTCAGCGGCCTGATTACCAAACCGAGCAAATTATCTCTCCCCCTATGCCTATTTTTCTCGCTTCCCTATCAGTCAGCACGCCTTTAGAGGTTGAAACAATATTAATGCCAAGCCCGTTCAATACTCTGGGTATCTTCTTATGCCTTGAATACACCCTGCAGCCTGGCTTGCTTATTCTCTTAAGACCTTTAATGACAGAACTTTTATCCTCATTATATTTTAGATAAATCACTAGAATGCCTTGCTTGCTGTCTTTAATTATCTTGTAATTCCTTATATACCCTTCGAATTTTAATATCTTAACGATATTGATTTTAATCTTTGAGGAGGGAACTTCCACTTTATCATATGAG
>QMLT01000254.1 GCA_003646875.1 Deltaproteobacteria bacterium | reverse complement strand
GTATATAGCAGCATTACCGGCTTCATTCCTTTTTATAGGTCGTTTCTTGATAATTTCGGTACCAAAACCGGCAAAGTTCAACAATAATTCGATTTGTAAGTTCGCGGCTTAAAGGAATTTCCTTATTTATTTTTTCTCATATTTTTTCTTGAATACGATCGATAAATTCCAGAGGCCCTAAACACACCGGCCATTTTCGCCGATTTTTTTACTGACCTATAGCACGGCGACCAGACTTTTCCGTTTTTAGCAAGGACAGTATATAATCTTTATGAGGCCAATCCCAGGTAATGGACAGCCTTATGACTGCTCCATTTATAGATATTGAGGCCTTTCACCAATCCGGCCCAGAGAGGATTTCTATGGATATGCTGTCAGTGCCGTTGGGAATGGACTTGTAGCGCCCTCTAAAATACCCATCGCATCGGTGGCGGCGATTGTATCTCTGTTTTAATGACGCATGCTCCTTGAAATATTGCCATTTGGTGTCTGAACCAGCAATTATATCTTATAATCTCTTGACTAAATAGCCTTATTTAAGGTAATTTCAGGATATCATGAAATGTCATTTCAGGTTATCAGCACTCAATTTCTAATCAGCCTCCAAGCCACAAGATATTGTGCTTTCTTGTTTTTCGTCACTTCAAATTTTGACCGCGGCTTCTTGAACCATGGATTAGTTCCAAGCACTCGTTCCTCGACTCAGAACTAATCCTTTATTTGTTAGCTTTCTGCTTTAAACCCTTCATGAAACACACCTATTCCATTGGGAACTTGTTCTGTGAAAGGTAAGACCAAAAAAACTTCTTGAGGAACACCTTCATGAATCATTTCTGGATAATTTTTAAAACCAAACTGTAACTACGCAGGTTGAGAGGTTCACCGTTCAGGGATTCAGGGATTCAGACAATGTATTAAAGTGGTTATCTATCGAAACGCAGTAGTGTCGAGAGTTTTTTAAGTATTTCTACAACAACAGTCTCAGGTACTTTATCATAATACTCGGTATTCCTTGTCTTCCAATCAAGGCTCTTAACCTGATCGGATAAAATAACACCTGTCACTTCTAATCCTGGAGGAATAATGACTTCAAAAGGATATCCTTTGACTTGATTGGTTACCGGGCAGAATAAGGCAAGACCTACTTTGTCGTTATAGGCCCTTGGCGACAACACTACTGCTGGGCGTCTTCCGGCTTGTTCATGACCAGCTTGTGGATGCATGTTTATCCAAACTACATCACCTCTTTGAGGAATATAACTGCTCATCATTACCAGATTTCTTTTCCTACCGGCGATCCGGTATCAAATTCTCCGTGAAGGTTGTTTTCATCAACACGTTCTAAGAGTTCATCGAGCGAATATTCTTCGTTGCCAATTGGAGTAATTACAATTTTTTCCTTATCGATAGATAAATCAACTAGTTCATTTTGACTTAGATTTGCATTCAATGCGAAAGATTTTGGAATTCTTAATGCAAGGCTATTGCCCCATTTTTTTATTTGGGTTTTCATATTTCATATCCTTTTTAAAATATTATCCTAAAATGTATCTACAATGAAGATACATTTAATGATATGAGATTGCAATAATTTTATTAGAAAAACCAGAACCGATTTTGTTATTTCAATGTATTACATACAGTCAGGATAGGGAACCTGGTTTACAAAGATTGGTATACTTTGATATGTATACGGATGAAACCATTGTACTGCAGAGCCGCTGAGTGCGCAAAGTGAGGGTTATTTTATTAGAATTCCTGAGAAGGGAATTCTGATAAAGGGCACACGCCTTTTTAATGCAACGGTAAAAATGTATAGCGTATGAACAAAGTTCTTAAAACAACTCGGCATGTAACCAAGAGGATCCAACAGGTAACGATTGATAAGCAAGCCCTTGTCGATTTTTTGAGGAAATTGATTGAGGATGGGATCGAAATTCCCTCCTGGAACTACGACTATCACTTTTTCGATGGCGGTCACAAAACAGTTGCATACCTCCTGATCCTGGATAGCATCAACTTCTGCTTCTGGCCGAATCCAGGAGCTGAAAAATGGGAAGTTCAGTATAAATCAGAAACGCTTTCAGGGTATTATGCCCTTGCAGCGTCTTTAAAGAAGGCAATCGAATCAGGAATTTCAATCACCGATGCTCATTATTTATCTGAACTAAATTTGAGTACATTGAAACAGATCTTGGGTGGAAAGGGAGAATTGCAGCTCATGGAGGAACGGATTCGAATCCTGAATGAATTGGGGGCATTTCTTATTTCCAGATATAATGGAGAGGCGAATAGACTTGTGGAGGCCGCAGAAAATTCAACATTGAAGTTGGTTGAGTTGCTTGTTGAAAACCTGCATTCTTTCAGGGATGAAGCAGAATACTATGATACAAAGATATATTTCTATAAGCGGGCGCAGATATTTGCCGCAGATCTCTATGGGGCATTTGCTGGCAAAGACTGGGGGTTTTTCAAAGATATAGATAACCTAACTGCCTTTGCTGATTACAAGCTCCCCCAGGTGCTGCGGCATGTTGGTGTATTCCAGTACAGTCCCTCCCTGGAGCACAAGGTCGACAATAATATCCTTCTTGATCCAGGAAGCCCTGAGGAGATTGAGATCAGGGCCAACACCATCTGGGCAGTTGAGTTGATTCGTCTGCAACTTAAGCGGATGGGAAGGAACTTGAGAGCTTTCGAGATAGATTGGATCCTGTGGAACCTGGGCCAACAGCGAAAATTTAAGGAAAAACCTTATCATCGGACAGTAACCATTTATTACTGATTTTCTAGAAACGATCAATTGGAACTTTTATCTCTCACAGAGCTCCCAGAGACACTGAGATAATACATGATTTACATGATTTGCAGGATTCTTTTTCTCAGTTTTCAGTGGCTATAATTACACGTTAGTCAAAGAATCGCTTAAAATCTAAATGGGAAGCCCAATGGGCATAATAAGCTTGCTTATTTTTCCCAAAAGCCCTTCCCATTGCTCCCAATGTGAAGACATTGGGAATCCCGCAAAGCAGGACTTTAAGCGATTTGTTTATGTCCGTTTTAAATCTCTTCTCAGAGCACTCTGTGCACTCTGTGAGAGATAAAAGGATCCCTTGATTACTTACGATGTTTTCATTTAAGCTTTTAGCAAAGGATAAGCCGCGGCATCTTTTAGGAATCGGTGAAATAGTGGATATATTTGAAGTAGTAAAGCGAGGAATCGACCTCTTTGACTGTGTGTTACCAACACGCCTGGCACGAACCGGCAGGCTTTTTTCAAAAAAAGCGGAAAGATTTCGAATTCATATCCGTAATGAACAGTATACAAATGATCCTCGCCCGATTGAAAATGAATGTGAGTGTTATACGTGTCGCAATTTTTCGAGGGCGTATCTCCGACACCTGCTTATGGCCAAAAAGCTTCTGGCAATACAACTGGCAAGCATCCATAATCTGTATTTTCTGGAATCACTGATGCGCCGAATACGAACTGCGATAAAAGAGAAAGGGCTTGCGGAACTGAAAAAAGAGTGGTTTTCTACAACATAAAGCATGATTCCAACATAAATACCCACTTTTCACCGCAGACCCGCAGACCCGCCTGCCGTCCGTCGGGCAGGGGCCGTAGATGCAAACCCTGTGTCTCTGTGAGCTCTGTGAGAGGAAAAAAGGCAGTGTCTTTACCAAACTAAGGAGGAGAAATGGCAAAGGCAAAATTTCCCGCAACAGCACTGAACTCCTCCCACCGATCCGAGTCTGT
>QMLT01000253.1 GCA_003646875.1 Deltaproteobacteria bacterium | reverse complement strand
GCCAAATGCATTAAAGGTGATATATATTTTTGATCTATAGATTGTTTTTTCAGGCTGAAACGCCAAGACACACCAATTTGCATAAAATCAATCTCGGATTTTGGGATACATATAGGAGTTGATTATTTTTTGACATAGACATAAAATATTCCCTTTTGCGATGTACCCTTTCATAGTGGGTAGTTTAATTAACGGATGCGTTTCCTATAGGGTCATAAAGGCGGTGGAAGGAAGGTCAGCTCCTAATATCTCTGTGGAATTCCGTGTAGGAACGACCAAACTTGAGGAGGCACTGCAAACCCTGGGTGCTCCGGACCAGGTAGTAGAACTGGAGGGGAAGGATGTGCTTATCTACCAGCAATCGATACTGGCTAATAGTGGACTATCCTTTGGCATACCACTTACTGACATCTGGGGACACAGTTTTGATTTTTCGGCATATGGAGAGCTTGTTCGCTACGATTTGGTTTTACTCTCCTTCACACCAGATGGGATACTGAGAGAGATAGCCAGTGAAAAAGGGTCGCGCCATCCATATTTAAAGACAATTCTTTCTGAAATGCAACAATAGATTGGTGGCAAAGATTGCAGGGACTGACTAAATGGACCACCTTACTATTGAGGCCCCCCACGTCAATCCCGCCCCAAAGCTGACAAAAAGCACATGGTCTCCTTTGCTCAGCATGTTTTCCCGGTTGGCTTCATCCAGGGCGATTGGTATAGATGCTGAAGAGGTGTTGCCGTATCTATGGATATTCGTATATACTCTCTCCATGGGGATATACAGGTTCTTTGATACGGCCTTAATGATTCGAATATTGGCCTGGTGAGGCACTAAGAGTCCAATATCTTTGATGGTAAGGGAATTGTGTTCTAATGCCTCATTGGCAATCGAGGACAGATATCCAACCGCCCTCTTAAAAAGCCGGTTGCCATCCATCCTCAGATGAAAAGGCTTTATGTCTATTCCTTGCAGAATTTTTGGTATGTGGTTGTTTCCGTCCGAAGAATATAAAAGTTCCCAGAGCTTTCCATCCGATTTCAAATGTGTGGATAGAATCCCACCCTGTTCTGTCGCAGAAGTAACCACTACTGCACCGGCACCATCAGCCAGAAGCACGCACGTTCCTCGATCCTGCCAGTTTACAACGCTTGAAAGTCTGTCTACTCCTACTACGAGTGCGTTTTTACACGTCCCACATTGGATGGCGTTATCTGCCATGCTGAGGGCATAGAGAAAACCAGTACATCCGGCAGACACATCAAAGGCCATGGCATTTTCGGCATTGAGCGCTTCTTGAACCATGCATGCTGTGGAAGGAAACATACGATCTCCCGTCACAGTGCCTACTACGATCATGTCCAGGCTCTTGGGGGAAATGCTCGCCATCTCTATGGCCTTGACAGAGGCCTGGGTAGTCAAATCCGTGGTGCTTTCTCTTTCTCCTTTTACCGAGATGCGCCGCTCTTTGATGCCAGTGCGCTGTATGATCCACTCATCGGTGGTATCAACTATACCTTCGAGGTCCTTATTGGACAGTATCCTCTTAGGTATTGACGAGCCTGTCCCTATGATATGTGTGTGAGGCATCATTTTTGCCATATCTATTTCTTTGAGTGACTCAGGTTATGAGAGTGCCTTTTGAGTAGCGAGAATGTAGGGAAAATAGTCGTTTGTCAAGGATGTTAATACAAAAATATTTCTAGTTTAAACTTGATGAAACTATGTTTACTGCGCTTTGCCATGATTCTCCTATCTTCAAACTCTGTACCCGATGAAGTCTCTTAACCACGCCTCCAAATGAGAATGATACCCATCCAATCGTAGTTAGGTTTCATGTTAGCGCCACTTAATAGGATCGCCGTCCACCGCCCTGTCTTCCTCCTCCTCTTCCGCCGCCATATCCTGATCTACCACCGCGGGTTTCGGTGCGAGGGCGAGCCTCATTAACCTTAAGTGTTCGTCCTTTCAATTCTGTTTCATTCAGCCCCTCGATAGCGGAGTCGGCTTCAGCTTTAGCGGACATTTCCACAAAGCCGAATCCCTTTGATTGGCCACTGTACTTATCCTTGATAATGTTGACGGTATCGACCTGACCAAAGGCCTCAAAGGCCTCTTTTAGTTCCTCTTCAGTCACCTCATAGGATAGATTGCCTGCGTAAATATTCATTCTGATCTCCTTGTTATTACAGAAAATTCTGTATGTAGCGCATCTCGTGGTTATACCACTAAGGGCATTCCATACATATATGATGGAATGCCCTTTTTCCACCAATGTGTTACACGACCGTGACATTTACTGCAGCAAGGCCTTTTTGCCCCTGCTCTATATCAAACGTAACCTCATCGCCTTCACTAAGAGACTTGAAGCCGGTTGCATTTATCCCCGAGTGATGAACGAATACGTCCGAACCATCTTTTTGCTCAATGAAGCCAAAGCCTTTGCGGTCGTTAAACCATTTTACAGTTCCATTAGCCATAGTGACATCCTCCTTTCAAATAGATTCTCATGTTTCCAAACTTCAGGATGCCACCTTTGACTTGTCGACAAATAGCTCTTTCCCTCAGAACGAAACAGGCTTGCCATTAAAGGCACCCCTTTATTGATTAAATACAGTATAATCTATTTTTGGATAAAAATCAAGGGATTTAAAAAAATAATTCTTTTGTGCCAATTATTTGAAAATAAGGAAACTTTATCTTACATCTGCTAATCACAATATCAGTATTTGGAAAGTGAGCTCAAATCAGGAGTTGTAGCTTATTTTGGCGGTTATTACCGGGCAGGATCAAGTTTCTTCCTCCGGAAATCTTGGCTCATCCTCCATATAAAGTGGTCACTCCAAATCATATACATACATCGTTCTGTCATCAACCGTTTTGATGACCGCATGTCCCCGAGCAAAAAACAGTGCATAGAATTGGACGTCTTGCCCCAAAATCCTCCAGGGTCTTGGATCAATTTGTTGCCGTAATTCAATCCTTGATTATTTTCAGGAAGAAATGTTAAGTTACAATCCATCAACACAAAGAAGGAGAAGATGATGTCTGAAGGAAAGACAAACACAAGACTTAGACTTTTACAGGAAGCGGATATAAAAGATAAAGTGGTGCTTATCAGGGTTGATCATAATACAGTCAAAAAAGGGAAAATAAAAGACCCCACAAGGATCGACGCAAGCCTTGGCACCATCTTCAATGTTATTTCAAGAGGCGGAAAGCCAATCTTAATGACACATATTGGAAGGCCGAGGGATAAAAAAACCGGAAAGATAAGCTGTTTGCCTGATAGATCAGTAAGTCCGATTGTTGCATATTTACAGAAAAAATTGCGGATAAAGATCGAGGTTCCAGACTTTAGTATTCACCCTGAAACTGGAATAACCGACATTGATAGATCTATTTGGGCGTCTATTTTCCGCCTGAGGGAGGGTACGATAGGGGCGATCTATCTTCCGAATATACGGTGGTTTCAGGGAGAACAGTCAAATGGACCGGAACGTAGCAGACTTGCCAGGAAGTTGGCAAGCCTTGCAGGTGTCTATGTAAATGATGCCTTTGGCTCATGGCGTCCTCATGTTTCCACCTTTGATATTACAAAATATATTCCTTCTTATGCGGGTTATTTGCTGCAGGAGGAGATTAAAAACCTTGAAATGGTTCTTCACCCCACTCGGCCTTTTTTAGCGATCGTAGCTGGGACTAAATACGATACAAAGATTGGTCCGGTGAAAGAGTTATACAAAAGGGTAGATCATCTGAT
>QMLT01000252.1 GCA_003646875.1 Deltaproteobacteria bacterium | reverse complement strand
ATATAATCTGACACTGGTTTCACGTGATGATCATTTTAAAAGAATTGATGGGCTCCATACTGAAATTTGGTAATTACCGCCTATGAGGCTGTACCCTTTGAGCTGTGAGCTAGCACCTTTAAGCTTTCTTTCCTCTTTCATTCCGCCCGAAGTTATTCAATATAGACTGCCCAACTAAATTGTCATTGATTTTATTTAACCGGGGTCGACTAGTCACGTGAAGAATGAAGATTTATCCAGTTAAATTCCGAAGGACTTATTTAATCGGGACCAGACCCCTCTGTCTTTTCGGGAAAGGTTGAAAATAACCTAAATGTGAAACAACGTCACCCACTATACCATCTGTTGTTAAAAATGGGTAAGGGCTGGTTTTCCAATTGGAAAAACATTGAAGCCGATATCAAACAACTGCTTATGATTAAGGATGTTTCTTCCATCAAAGATAAAGGCTGGTTTCACCATTGACTGAAATATCTTTTTAAAATCGAGATCTTTATACACCTCCCATTCTGTTACGACTGCAATGGCATCACAGCCATCTGCGGCCTCATACGGGTCTTCACTATACGATACAGTTCCATTGATGCCATTTAGATCAATCCGCGCATTATTCAATGCCTTTGGATCTGTAATTACCAACTCTGCCCTTTCATCTATTAATTTGGTGGCAATGAATATGGCCGGGCTTTCTCTGGTATCGCCGGTATTTGCTTTAAAAGCAAACCCAAACAAACAGATTTTTTTGCCCGCAAGGGTATTAAACATTGCACTCAGCATAGTGCGGACAAAGCGCTCTTTCTGGTATTCATTGATGTTGACCACCGCTTCCCAGTAATTTGCCACCTCGTCAAGACCATAATGGCGGCAAAGATACACCAAATTAAAAATATCCTTTTTAAAGCACGATCCACCCCAGCCAATGCTTGGATTCAAAAACTTATCTCCCAGGCGACTGTCCATCCCAATTGCTCGGGCAACTTCGTTTATATCGGCCTCAGACTTTTCACAAAACGCTGTGAAGGAGTTTATTGACGATATCCTTTGGGCCAAAAAGGCATTTGCTACAAGTTTGGAAAGCTCACTACTCCAGATATTGGATGTAATGATGCGGTCTTTGGGAACCCAATTTGCATAAATTTCAATCAGCTCATTCCTGGCTTTTACGCCACTTGGTGTTTCTCTTGAGCCAATGAGGACTCGGTCAGGATACTCCAGATCTTTGATGGCTGTGCCTTCTGCCAAAAACTCAGGGTTAGAAAGGACATCAAAGTGAATATTGTTCTCATTTAAGGAGAGTATTCTTTCCATAGCAAATGCGGTTCTCACAGGAAAGGTGCTTTTCTCCACAATTATTTTACTGGATTCAGAACACTCCAGTATTTGCCGAGCAGTTTTTTCCCAGTACTGCAAATCAGCTGCCATGCCAGCTCCAGCGCCAAAGGTCTTGACCGGCGTATTAACACTCACAAAAATTATCTCTGCCTCTTTGATGCCACGCTCGATATCTGTAGTAAAAAAAAGATTCTTGCCCCGTGTCGAGATCACAATTTTATCAAGCCCAGGCTCATAAATTGGAAGATTATTGGAGTTCCACTCGGCAATACGTGTTGGATTTATATCCACAACTGTTACCTTATAGTGTGGACACTTATGAGCTATCATAGCCATGGTAGAGCCACCTACATAACCACCTCCTATACAAAGAATATTTTTTTTAAATGTCATTTTTCTTCTGCCTCCATTTTATATTTGCGCTATTAAGCGACGATTGAAGATTACTGAACTTTAATGCTCCTAAGGCTCATTATATGAGCTATCAGCTATGAGCTATCAGCTATGAGCTATCAGCTATCAGCTATGAGCTCCTTATAGCCTTATTATACCTAAAACTCGGATAGCAAAACAGTCATTCAGCCTTCTGAGTTATTTATATATTTATGGACGTCCCCATGTTCACTGTCTCTTTCTGAGCACTCTTTTATTTCCTACCCTTACCGTTAGCTGGGTTTTATCAAAGTATTCTATAAGAGGGATGGTATATTTCCTTGAAACGCCTGTCACTTGTTTTAATTCAGATGTCGTTATTTCACCTTTCTCTTTTATAAAAGCAATAAGTCTTCTCTTGAGCTCTTCTATCGACTCTTTATGGAAATAAAGATCTTCCTTTACCTTGATAAGGGTTCCATCCTTGACCATGATTTCCAGCAGATCTTTCCCCCCTTTTTGTATTATATTTTGATCCAGATTGTTAAAATATGGTGGCTCAAGCCCCTCTTTGAGATAGATTTGCTCGATCTGATTGCGCACGGTTTCTTGATCCTGAAGAAGCGTGACCGTATGATCTTTGAGCCTGATGAGATCCTTGTTCCTTACAATAGCGCCGTCTTGAATCAGGGCAGTAAGAAGCTGATTGAAGGGTTTCTCCTTTACATTACCCTTTATCTTGGACCTCAATTCCTCTTTAACCAAACCCCCTTTTAAGGGAAAACGCCTATGGTAATCACTAAGAATGGCTACTGTATCTTCTTTAGCCCTGTTATAAAATTCAGCATGGATAAATATCTCCTTTTCTATGTCGGCCTGAAAAATAACATTATTTGAAAGCAATGTTGTAATTATCTTATCAAGGTCTTTTTTATTAAGATTGGCAAGAAAAGAAAGCTCGGTTTTGCTTACGCCTTGAAGTCGACTGTTTTTTATGTATTGCTCAACAATATCCTCATTAGAACCCTCATTTAAAATAGTGAGTTCCTGTGAAGCATTCTTTGAAAATCTCTTTTTCTTTGACGGAAGAGGATTCAAAATATATCCGCCGCCAATAGTTCTTATCGGTGAGTAGCTTCTGATAACAAATCGATCCTTTTTAAGAACCACTGTAGGCCTTTCCAGACGAAATTGTGCAAAACACTGATCCCCGGGAGATAGCTCGTTTCTATTCAGGAGGATGATTGTGGCAATTATCTCAGAGGTTCCACAGTGAAACCTCACTTTAGCCCTGTTTTGTAGTTTTTTAGGGTTACTTTCCAGGTATTTCAAAAAAGCGTCTACCATATATGTAGGCTTAAGAGAATCCTTTTCAGCAACTACATCTCCCCTCACAAGGGCATCTTTTTCAATCCCCTGAAGGTTTATCGCAGTTCTTAGCCCTGACCTGACTGATGGCACATCCTGGTGATGTACCTGTATTCCTCTTATCTTGCCTTTTATTCTTTTTGGATAAATGGTTACTTCGCTGCCTGTCTTTATATGCCCTGATATTGTTGTGCCGGTGACAACCGTCCCAAAACCCCTCATGGTAAAAACCCTGTCTATAGGAAGCCTGAAGAAATTTCCAGGCTCCCTTTCAGGCACTTTTTCAGTATATTCACCGAGTATTTTTATAAGGTCTTTAATGCCCTCTCCAGTTTTTGAGGAGACTTCTACTATAGGGGAGTCCTGCAAGAAGGTTCCTGCAATAAATGATGAAACATCATCCCTCGCAAGGTTGAGCCATTCTTTATCCACCAGATCTATTTTAGTTATTATTACCAGGCCGTGTTTGATATCAAGGAGTGAGCAGATTTCAAGGTGTTCTCTTGTCTGAGGCATAACACCTTCGTCTGCTGCAATGATAAGGGCAACTAAATCAATGCCGGTTGCCCCTGCAGCCATATTTTTAACAAACTTTTCATGGCCGGGTACATCCACAATGCCAATAGTGAGCCCGCCTGGCAACGTGAGATGGGCAAAACCCAATTCAATGGTTATACCCCTCTCTTTCTCTTCCTTTAGCCTGTCT
>QMLT01000251.1 GCA_003646875.1 Deltaproteobacteria bacterium | reverse complement strand
ATATACAAGATCTTGTGTATATAAGAAAACGAAACATTTAGATTAAACTTCAAAATACGATTAATTAGTTAGAAATAAAAAGAGACAATATGGTCGAATTAGATTTTAAAAAAGGTGATGGACTTTTGCCAGCCATTGCGCAGGATTTTCAATCTGGAAAGGTTTTAATGCTGGCCTATATGAATAGCCATGCATGGAGCCTCACCCTTCAGACTGGCGAGGCCCATTACTGGAGTCGCACCCGTGAAGAAATCTGGCATAAGGGGGAAACCTCGGGAAATATCCAGATAGTGAAAGAAATTATTGTGGACTGTGATTATGATAGCATACTCCTTAAGGTAGAGCAGAGGGGGGGAGCCGCCTGCCATCTTGGATATGAGAGCTGCTTCCATAACAAAGTTGACAATAACGGAGAAGAAACCGTCATAGGAAAAAAAATATTTGATCCAGAAAAGGTATATAAAAATGAACGTGCTTAAGCTTGGAATACCAAAGGGAAGCCTGCAGGATGCCACAATCAAATTATTTCAAAAATCAGGATGGAATATCTCTATCACCGATCGGAATTACTTTCCTGAAATAAATGATAAGGCTCTTGCATGCTCAATCCTGAGGGCTCAGGAGATGCCAGTCTATGTAGAAAGCGGAACTATAGATGTAGGCCTTACTGGCAGAGATTGGAAAGAAGAAAATGAATCAGATGTTATTATTGTTGCTGATTTAATCTATTCCAAGTTGAGCCAAAGTCCTGCCAGATGGGTTTTAGCAGTGTCTGCTGACTCCGTTATCAAAGAATTGTCTGACCTTAATGGTAAAGTGATAGCAACAGAACTGGTTAACTTTACCAGAAAATACTTCGCCCAAAGAGGGATCAATGTTAAGATTGAATTCTCATGGGGAACAACAGAGGCCAAGGTTGCAGCAGGTCTGGCAGATGCTATTGTAGAGGTTACCGAGACCGGTAGCACTATCAAAGCCCATGGATTAAAGATTATCCACGAACTGATGCAATCAAACACCATACTCATTGCAAACAAAAAATCCTGGGAGGATCCATGGAAGAGGACCAAAATAGAGAATATTGCATTACTCCTCAAAGGGGCATTAAGGGCTGAAAATATGGTAGGCCTAAAGATGAATATCCCACAGGAACGATTGGATGGTATTATCTCATTGCTTCCGAGTATTACATCTCCAACTATGGCAAATCTATTTCAATCTAATTGGTTATCGGTTGAGGTAATGATTCATAAGGAAAAGGTGAGGGATCTTATCCCTAAATTAATAAGACAGGGAGCAAAAGGTATAATTGAATATCCCTTAAATAAGGTGATTTAAACTATGTGGCAATCATTTAGAAACGCAAGTATTGCGTTAATTTTTATCTCTTTTGCTGTTATCTTGACTGGCTGCGCCGAGGATAAAGCCCTTACAAAGAGGCAATCCCTGGCAAAGCAAGATCTGGGAAAATCTTTTTTAGCACAGGGAAATTTTACAGCCGGTCTTAATGAACTCCTAAAGGCAGAGGAGCTTGACCCTGAAAATCCAGAAATACAATACAATCTGGCCCTTGGCTACAGATTTATAAATTTGCACAGTAAATCTATTACACATTTTAAAAAGGCAATAGAGCTAAGACAAAATTTTTCTGAGGCCTATAATGACCTTGGCAATACATATTTAATTCTTTCTAAGTTCGACCTTGCTATAACATGCTTTAAAAAGGCCCTTGCAAATCCCATTTATGCCACACCCCATTTTGCTTATAATAACCTAGGGTATGCATACTATAAAAAAGGTGAGTATAAAAAGGCAGTGGAAAGCTATTTAAAGGCAATAAAACGCCAACCTTCTTTCAGCAGGGCCTTTCATAACCTTGGAATTACCTATGAGGCTATGAATGAATGGGAAAAGGCTGTAGATGCCTACAAAGAATCCATACGATATGCGCCCAAAGATCCTAGATCCCATTTCCATCTTGGCAAGCTTTATCTAAAACGTAAAAAATCATCCCTTGCTATTGAACAATTTGAAGAAACCATAAGGTTAGACAAAACCAATACCTTTGCGCCTGAGGCAAAACATCTGTTAGAAAAGATAAAATAAGATTATGAAAATTGCATCCAGAGCTATAGATTTTCGATCCTTCATTGTTATGGATGTATTGGAGAGGGCAAGTGTCCTTGAAAGGCAGGGTCAAGATATCATTCATCTTGAGGTAGGTGAGCCAGATTTTGATACGCCACAATGTATAAGAGAGGCCGGAATCAAGGCCATCAGAGAAGGAAAAACACACTATACCCACTCTCAAGGAATACCCGAGTTGAGAGATGCCATATGTCGACATTACATGGAAAAGTATGCTGTTAACGTAGACCCTGAGCAGATCATTATAACATCTGGCACATCGCCGGCGCTGCTATTGATCTTTTCGAGTTTTTTGGAACCAGGGGATACAATTATTGCCTCTAATCCGTATTACCCGTGCTATCCCAATATTATCAACTATGTTGGCGGAAATTGCGTATTTGTGTACACTAAAGAGGGTGATGGATTTCAATTCTGTCCAGAAGAGGTTGCCCAGAGGATATCACCCCAAACCAAGGGAATCCTTATAAACTCTCCATCAAATCCTGCCGGAAATCTCCTCTCAGCGGATAGAATGAAACATATCGCTAATCTTGGGAAATATATTATCTCTGATGAGATATATCATGGCCTGGTATATGAAGGTAAAGAGCACACAATTTTAGAGTATACAGATAAGGCATTTGTTTTAAATGGCTTCTCCAAACTCTATGCCATGACAGGTTGGAGGCTCGGATATGTGATTGCCCCAAAAGACTTTGTCAGGCCTATGCAGAAGATGCAACAAAACTTTTTTATCTCAGCAAGCAGTGTCTCCCAATGGGCAGGCCTCGCAGCTCTCAATGAAGCAGAGGGAGATGTTGAAAGGATGAGAGCCATATTCGACAAAAGGAGACATTATATAGTCAAAAGGCTAAGAGAACTCGGTTTTGGAATCAGTATCGATCCAGCTGGAGCATTTTATGCCCTCGCTAATGCAAAACATCTGTCCAATAATTCCTACGAGCTGGCGTTTGAGATACTCGAGAAAGCAGGAGTGGGTGTTGCGCCAGGAATCGATTTTGGAAGTAATGCTGAAGGATATCTCAGGTTTTCCTATGCAAACTCCCTTGAAAATATCTCCGAAGGACTCCTAAGGATAGAGCAGTTTTTAAAAAATAGATAGATAGGATGCAATGGTCAGTTGAGAGTTGTCCGTAGTAAAAAATATATTTTAATCAGATTTATTGCCCAATTCAGTGACCTCCGGCAAAGCCGGAGGATTGATTGTGAACCGCTCAAAGCGGTTAAATTTATGGGCCACCTAAAGGTGGCTGTTATTTGAACATGTTCATTTGATCAATCTTGTTGTCTGATTCTTCCTGCTTCTGTATGTACCGACGAATTGTTTCTTCGTCACGACCTGAAGTTGATACATATAACCTTTGGCCGGTGAAGTTTTGTTGCCGAGCTGCATATGTCCTCGCTATATGGATTGCACTTTTTCCCTTTATATATCCCACAACCTGGGATACAGCATATTTTGGAGGAATTGGGATCAACATGTGAACGTGGTCGCCCACAAGGTGACCTTCCATAATGGTGCTCTTTTTTGAAGGGCAAGCTCTCTAAGAACATCACCAAGGTGTTTTCTCAGACTCCCATATAGCGCCTTTTTCCGATACTTTGGAACCCAAACCAGATGGTGCTTGCAATCCCATGTCGT
>QMLT01000250.1 GCA_003646875.1 Deltaproteobacteria bacterium | reverse complement strand
TATAACTGATGCTTAAGACACCCCATAAATCGGGACACCAACCGACAAGGCGCATAATAGTAAAATCCACGTTGCACGTGTGTCCCGATTTATGGGGTGTCTTAAGCATCAGTTATAGGGCATGAGACAAAAAAAGACATACCCATGCTCCTTAAATGCAGCATTTTTAAGCTGCTGCCCCAACTTATTGAGAAGTTACTGCAAATGGTGTATATCACGCTGAAATATTAGGGAGTAACGTGATATGCGCTTTTTCTAATAGAAAGACAAATAGAACAACTGAGACAGGGGGGGTATAGTTAGAACAATTTTTGTTGGGCAGCATTTTCTGTTGTCTTTGAAGGAAAGCCAAAATGGCTATAGGCAAGCCTGGTAGCTACTCTCCCTTTTGGCGTACGATTTATGTAACCACTTTGTATTAAAAATGGTTCATAGACTTCTTCCAGTGTATCCTTTTCTTCAGACAGGGCGGCCGATAAGGTTTCAAGACCTATTGGACCTCCGTTAAATTTTTCTATTATTGTGTGCATGATATGCCTATCCATTTTGTCCAGACCTTTTCTATCCACCTCCAAAATATCTAAAGCCCTTTCTGCCACTGAATGGGTAATCACCCCTTCGGCCTCAATTTGTGCATAATCCCTTACCCTCTTTAGCAACCTATTCGCTATTCTCGGTGTTCCCCTTGATCTTGTTGCAATCTCAAGGGCGCCTTCTTTATCAAGTTGAATATCAAGGAGCTTTGCAGTCCTGGACACAATCTGTTGTAATTCCTCAGGCTTGTAAAATTCCAACCTCGAGATAACGCCAAACCTGTCTCTTAAAGGAGGTGTGAGCAGGCCTGTTCTTGTGGTAGCGCCAATCAAGGTAAAGGGAGGAATGGAAAGCTTCACTGTCCTGGCCGACGGTCCTTGACCAATAATGATATCTAGTTTGTAATCCTCCAGGGCAGGGTAAAGTATTTCTTCCACTACATGATTTAGCCTATGGATTTCATCAATAAATAGAACATCCCTGGGCTCTAAGGATGTTAATATGGCTGCTAAATCACCAGGCCTATCTAAAACTGGTCCAGAGGTAGTTTTTATATTTACTCCAAGTTCATTAGCTATTATATGGGCGAGGGTCGTCTTTCCAAGACCAGGACTACCATGAAATAGAACGTGATCTAAGGCCTCTGAGCGCTTTTTTGCTGCCTGGATAAATATCCTCAGATTTTTTTTCATATCCTCTTGCCCAACAAACATATCCAATGTAAATGGTCTGAGGCTGACTTCGGCTGGGCGTTCATCTAAAATAGGCTTTGGATCTGTTATTTTTTCTTCCATGATTGTCATTTGTCAATGGTTAATGGTTAGTTGTATTTTTTAGCAATTAATGCCAGGGTAAATTAATTGATTTTCCTATTTTTTCAATGGACAACGGATAATCCCGATTTATCGGGACTAACATTACCGTGAACTTCCACTTGCCAGACTTCTTAAGGCCTCTTTCAGTAATGTGTCAAGATTTATATCATTATCATTGCGTAAAACATTCTCTATAACGATTTTAGCAGACTTCCTTGGGTAGCCAAGATTAATGAGCGCTGATAAGGCATCATCAAAAATCTCTTTATTCCTTATCTGCACTTTCTCTCTTGGGCGTACCTCTGTGCCTTCAAAAATATCAGACACCTTTTCTTTTAACTCAAGGGTTATCCTCTGAGATGTCTTTTTACCAACACCTGGAATGGCAGAGATCCTTTCAGAATCAGCGCTCATAATTGCACTGAGGAGTTCCTCAATTCCAATACCCGAAAGAATGTTTAAGGCCAATTTAGGACCGATTCCAGATATAGAGATCAGCAGCAAGAAAATTTCTTTTTCTCTCTTTGTCTGAAAGCCAAATAGTTGAAGCATATCTTCCCGGACATGTGTGTAAACATGCAGGCTTACCTTTTCCATCTCATCCGGGAGTTGATAGAATGTGGATAAAGGAATGTTAATATGATAGCCAACACCGGCTGTATCTATTACTACCGACTGAGGGCTTTTACTAAATAATATCCCGGTTAGATGAGCTATCATGTAATGGCGCCTAAAGGTTAATTCGTATCTTCAAACCTTACCCAATTATGGTGGCATATTGCTATGGCTAATGCATCTGATGTATCTAAAGAGAATTTTTGATTATCGAGTTTAAGGATAAGCGTAACCATGGATCTCACCTGTTCTTTTGTTGCCCTTCCATAGCCAACCACTGATTGTTTAATTTGCAAAGGGGTATACTCAAAAACCTTTAGGCCTCGCTGGATAGCTGCTATCAGGGCAGCTCCTCTTGCGTGGCCTATTTTTAAGGCGCTTTTAACATTTTTTGCAAAAAAGATATCCTCAATAGACACTTCCTCTGGATGATAAGTCTGAATAACTTCAAGAAGAGATTTATAGATTTTATAGATTCTCTCGCTAAATGGCAAAGAATAAGAAAAAGAAATTTTGCCTGCCTCAACATAGATCAATCTATTGTCTTTCTTTTCTACTAACCCATAGCCTGTAGTTAATGAGCCGGGGTCAATTCCAAGAACTAACATCACCCGATGCCCTCCATAATCTCATCAGAGATGTCAAAATTGGCATATACATGGTTCACATCTTCGTTATCTTCTAGATTTTCCATCAGGGTTAACATCTGTTGAGCATGTTTATCATCAATTTTTACGGTTGTCTTGGGGATCATCGTTATCTCTGCGAATGTATAACTTATTCCTGCATTTTCAATAGCCGCTTTTACCTGTTCAAAGGAGGAAGGTTCAGTTATTACCTCAAGCTCTTTTTCATCTTCTTTGATATCATCAGCCCCGGCCTCCAATGCCAATTCAAACAACATTTCTTCCTCTACCTGATCCTTTTGAAACACTATAAGACCCTTCTTAGAAAACATCCAGGCTACACAACCTGTCTCTCCTAAGTTACCTCCTGATCTTTCAAATAGGTGTCTGACATCTGCAACTGCCCTATTTTTATTATCAGTCAATACCTCTACCAAGACAGCTACACCTCCTGGACCATATCCTTCATAGGTAACTTCTTCATAGTTAGAGCCTTCTAATTCTCCGGTTCCTTTCTTTATAGCCCTTTCGATGTTCTCCTTGGGCATATTTTCTGCCTTGGCTGCGGCTATAGCCACCCTTAACCTTGAGTTAGAATCTGCATCTTTTCCGCCAAGCCTTGCAGCAACAGTAATCTCCTTGATAAGTTTAGTAAAAACCTTTCCTCTTTTAGCATCAACTGCTCCCTTTTTATGTTTTATGGAGGCCCATTTTGAATGTCCAGACATTTATTCCCCCTCTATAAGTATTCTTTTTTTGATGATTTTATATGTCTTGTCGTAGCAACTCAGGTTCATATCTGCCCGCCGTCTGGCAGGCGGAGTTCAAGGTTAGAGAGCAACAAATCCCGCATCGGGAAACCATGAACCTAATAACCTAAGTAGCAACATATCTCTTACCATAATTATCTATTTTTTGTAAAGCCAATTTGGGATATTAGGGATATTGTAGGATACTGGAATCTTTTAGGGTTTTAAATCCTTGCCAAGTTTCTTATTTGACTTTATTATATTTATTTGAATTAGATTAAGGCATTGCTGTTTTTTTAAGGATTTAGATTACTATTCAGGTTCAAAGTTCCAAGGTTCATATCTGCCCGCCGTCTGGCAGGCGGGGTTCACGGTTAGAGAGATAAAATACTGTCGAATCATCGACCTAAAGTATTTGGTTCGATTTGAAGATAAATGAGGAGTTCATCCGATTCTTGCCACAAGCTACGCTTTATTGAAT
>QMLT01000249.1 GCA_003646875.1 Deltaproteobacteria bacterium | reverse complement strand
CATAAATCGGCTCGCACGTGCAACGTGGATTTTACTATTATGCGACTTGTCGGTTGATGTCCCGATTTATGGGGGTCTGCCAGTGCATTAGTATAGGGCATGAGACAAAAAAAGACATACCCATGCTCCCTGACTTTATGCAGGCCTTGTTGTGCCTTATTGCCCGACAGATACCCCAACTTATTGAGAAGTTACAATTTTTTAATGTAATGGCTGCTCATTATAAAATAAGCCGCCGAAAAACTCAGGTTGAATACTACATTATTCCTCTTCTATTAGTCAACCATGTTGGGATCATAATACACATAACAAACACTAAAATGGTGTTCCTATGGTAAATTCCCATGTACTTTCTGCCTCTCCAGGCTTGGGATCAAGATTTTTTCCCCATTCCAACCTTAGAGGACCCATTGGTGAATACCATCTTATACCTGCGCCGGCGCCTCTTCTGATTCCACTAAAGGTATAATCCTCATCTTTAGTAAAGACATTTCCAGCATCAAAGAATAAAACGCCCATTACCCCTTGCTCCTTCTGTAAAGGAAAACGGAACTCGAGATTATAGACCATCATTTTTTCTCCGCCTATCCGATCGCCAGTAGCAGGATCAATAGGGGAAATAGTTCCATACCGAAACCCTCTTACTGTATTCATTCCTCCTAATCTGAATTTTTCGTAAACTGGCAGTTCGCCTCCCGGTCTCTGGTCAATATAGCCCCATTTTCCCTGCATAGAAAATGCCGTATCCCAGAAAAAAGGGAAAAACCATGCGGATCTGGCCCTGTATTTGGTAAAATAGTTATCTCCTCCCAGGAAACCTCCTGCATATTCCACGGTAAAGGAGTTAACAGAACCCTTTCTTGCATTAAAGCGTCTATCTCTGCTATCCCTGGAAACCCCCAGTGTTAGACTACTGGTAACACTTCTTCCAATCATATCCTTTATTATCTGAGAGGATGTTTCTAATACATCACGGATCTCAGCATCATCATATGTATAAATAGCTGAGCCCCGGGTGAAATCAAGCCCTAAGGGAAAACCAAACTTCAATCTTCCACCGGTGCTGTCTTTGGTATACTCATCATATTCATATTCCCAGTTATAAAGATCAATGCCTGCTAATAAGGGCTTATCAAAGAGCCATGGCTCAATAAAACTTAAGGTATATCGAGCAGCCTTGTTACTCAGGGAGGCCTTGGCTGCTAGTGATTGGCCACGACCAAACAGGTTGTTCTGTGAGACGTGAAGTGTCCCTATAGTATGTTCGGCTGAACTATACCCAATGCCAAAGGAAAACATACCGGTTGGTCTCTCCTTGACATGTATATCAAGGATCATCTCTTCATCGCTGTTTCCTTTTTTTGTATTAACCTTCACCTCCTCAAAAAAACCGAGGCGGTAAAGATTCTGAGTGCTTCTCTTTAACTTTTCCCCGCTAAAATACCCGCCTTCAATAACTTTTAGTTCCCGCCGAATAACCTTATCCCTGGTTCTGTCATTTCCAGTTATCGCAATCCTTTTAAACCTAACCTTTTTCCCCTTAAAAATTTTATAGGTAATATCAACCTTATGCTCTTTATCATCTTCTTTGATGTCAGGAGAAACATCAACAAAGGCATAGCCTTCGTCCGAATAAATCTCGCTTAAAGACAATGTATCAGACCTGATAACTTCTCTATTGTACACCTTCTCTTTTGTTATTTTAAGCGATTGATAAAGTTCGTGCATATCTTTGATAAGATCTCCCTCAAGCATCACCTTGCCAATAGCATATTGAGGGCCTTCATTAATGGTAATAGTAATGATAAGCCCCTCATCTTTTTTGTAAGAAATATCTGGCTCACCCACTCTTGCCTTTATATAGCCATTGTTCTGGTAAAATGATTTTATCTTGAATACATCGCCTTCTAACTTTTTTTTATCCAGGTTACCGGATTCAGTAAGAAAGGAGAAGAAACCCTTTTCGGTTGTTTCCATAAGATCTTTCAGGTCATCATCATCAAATGCAACATTCCCCTCAAAAATAATTTCCCTTATATAGGCCTTATCTCCCTCTTTAATATTATAAATGAGCGCCACTTCATTATTAGGAAGATCCTTAAGGCTTTCTTTTATCTCAACATGATAATATCCTTTTTGGTGATAATGGTCTTTTAACCTCTCTATGCTATCCTTGATAGCCTTCATGTCAATAATAGAATATTTTTTAATTCCTAACACATCCATTAAATCCTTTTGATCAATCTTCTTTGTCCCCAATAATGTAATCTTTCCGATTGATGGCTTTTCACTCACCTTGAATGTGACCGATTTACCTCCAGGGCAGTCCTCAGTATCTATCTGGACATCCTCGAAAAAACCCATCTGATATATGGACCGAAGATCTTTATTAAGGGTGTCCTGGTCATATTTTTCTCCTTTCCGGCTCTCGATAACTGCAAGGATGGCATCCGTTTCTATCCTCTTGTTTCCTTTAACAGCGATTGAATCTATCTGGATAACACCTTTAATTCGGTTTGTTGCTGTTACTGCGACCCTATCCATTGCCTGATCTAATTTATCTATCCTGTCCCCTACAACAAAAATAGAGAAAGGCCTCTTTCCAGGTGATATTGGAATGATTGTAAGGTCAAGGCTGATCTTCTTCCCGATCTGGGTAAGACTCCCCTTTATTACCCAATCTATACCCTTCTCTTTTCCCATCCTTCTGGCAAAATCTAAATCCGATACCTTTATTCGAGATAGTTCACCCTTATTGATAGTCGCGGGATCGATAAGGTCAAATCCTTCCTTTGCCAATCGTGTAGTGAGCATCTCCTGGAGACCTAAAACAAGATGCTCCATAGGCTTCAACATATAAATCTTAAAAGGAAGAACTGCTATCTTCTCTGATGAAAGCGCCATCACATCGGGAGGCATTAAAAAAAGGATGAAGAGTAACAAAACAGAAAAAGGCCGTAATATATAGCTAACATAGGAGAATGTCTTTTGAATCATCAAAACCTGCCATCAACTAATTGCAACTGTTTCGACATCTTGTATGCCAGCTCGAGATTATGAGTAGCTATAATTAAGGCCAGGCCTCTGCTTTTATTAAGGGAAAGCAACAGTTTTGTTATCTCATCACCTGTTGCCTTATCAAGGTTTCCTGTAGGCTCATCTGCCAAAAGCAATTTAGGCCCCATAATTAAGGCCCTGGCAATTGCAACCCTTTGTTGTTCGCCTCCGGAAAGCTCTCCAACTCTATGTTTTAATCTATTTTCTAAGCCCACCTGAGAAAGTATTGCTGAAGCCATTTCAGCGGATTTTGCCTTACTGTGACCTGATATAAGGGCTGGTATCATAGTGTTTTCTTCAGCATTAAATTCAGGTAGAAGATGATGAAGCTGAAAGACAAAGCCTATTTCCCTGTTTCTGATCTTACTGAGGCCGATCTCATCCATCTGATAGACATTGAGGTCTTTAAAATAAACATTACCCTCTGACGGCGGCTCTAATGTTCCCATAATATTAAGCAAGGTGGACTTGCCAGCCCCGGAAGGCCCTATTATGCCATAAGATTCACCCGGCCATACGTGCAAGTTAATCCCTTTGAGCACCTGGATTGTCTTGCCACTATTTTCGAAGGTTTTATAGATATTTTCTATCCGAAGCATGGGTTTCCTATCTATTCATACCTCAATGCCTCTACAGGATTTACTTTAGAGGCCTGCCAGGAAGGATAAATAGTAGCTAAAAAAGATATAACTATTGCAGCCAATGCGATTAAGGCAACATCTAACCACTCCATTCTAACAGGCAGGGTAGTTATATAATAAACATCTG
>QMLT01000248.1 GCA_003646875.1 Deltaproteobacteria bacterium | reverse complement strand
TGCTTCATTGCAGACTGCTATTAAATTATGCCACCGGTGTAACCCGGATGGCTCATAATAAGGGGGAGTTTCACATAATTTAATAAAAAAAGTAATCACATATGCGCAGCTACAACCAAAATAAGGATTTTTGTGCTTGTATCACAGATAGATGGCACACATAGTCTGCCATAATAAGGTTATATAATTCGATTCGTTATAGAAATTCTAAGCTAGCCTACGCATTGAATGCAGAGAGGAGAATAGTGAATAATGGATTTTTCATCCTTTACAGAAGGTCCATTGCTGTGGATTGTTTTTTTGGTATTTATTGTCGGGATTGTTACCAGGCTCATTTTCTTTTTCTTTGAGACTATTAAAAACAGTAGGGATAAAGATTACAGATGGAGGTATAGTGTAACTACATTGGGGCGCTCCTTCCTGCCCTTTCACAGTGCGTTTAGAAAAAAACCTCTGTATGCCACCCTGCGCTATATATTCCACATATGCCTTATTGTTGTTCCCATCTGGTTCTCAGGACATATCACCCTATGGGAAGAATCCAGATTTGAGTGGACGTGGAGGTCTCTCCCGGATGTATGGGCAGATTGGATGACGCTTCTTTTGTTAGGCCTCGCCGCCTATTTTATAATCAGGCGTATTGCAGCGAAAGACATTCGCTTTAACTCTTCCATACCAGACTACGTTATAATCATTCTCACCGCCTTACCCTTTGTCACCGGATATTTTTTAACCCATGGTAGTCTGGATTCTATAGCCTTCCTCGGAAATAACATGTGGACCATTCACATTTTAAGTGGCGAGGCAATGATAATTATGGCGGCTTTTCTATTTTGTAGAACCCGTCTTAATACTCAAAAATGCACAGGCTGCGCCGCCTGTGAATTAAACTGCCCAACAGGAGCGCTTGAATCTACCGATGAAGGAAATCTAAGAATCTTTACCTACGCCCATTATCAATGTATCTGTTGCGGGGCATGTGTAAATACCTGCCCTGAAAATGCCGCAGAATTAAGGCATGAAATAAGCTTGAGAAGATTTTTCCAGATAGCGCCCAAACAGGAAATACGGGCGGTAGAACTTAAAGCGTGTGAAAGATGTGGCACCCTGTTTGCGCCAGAACCTCAGTTAAATAAAATTGGGCAGACCTTTACCCATGAATATCTGAACCTCTGTCCCCGTTGCAGAATGCTCAACATTGGAGATCTGTACCATCAGCTATCGCCCTGGCACACAAAAGAGCACGAAAGGAATAATTGAGTGCCCTAATTCTAATTGAAAATAAGGGATTTTACAGTAACAGGAAATACTTGACCGGAAACTAAGGGTTCACCGATATCAATCCAATCCCCTTCTTCCAGAATTAACTCATCGAGTGACAGTAAATTGGTTTTTAAACCGGTTTCTCGTCGCATTACGTTTCCCACACTGCAGGCAATATCTTTTTCAAATATTAAAATAATCGGAATTTTTTTCTCTATTGAAACCGGAAGGGCAGCTTCAATGGATTTAGCAAATAATTCTAATTTTGGGTAAGAGGCAATGACTGGATCCTTGAAGTATAACGCCACGGTTTCTTCGCCTTCATTTAGATCAAATCTCTGAAATGAATTATTTATCTGTGATATAACGTGTTCAAGGCTTAATTTTGACTTCTCGACATCCACCCTCATTACAGGAACATTTTTTATCGGAAAGGTAAGTTTTTCATCCATAAATCCCGAAGAACCAGAAATTGAGAGTGAATATGCTCCTGCACCAATGACAGTTGCTCTAATTTTATTTACGGGCTCTATAACAGGGGAGGCCAATTTACATGTCTGAGATTTTATTTTATCTGCCAAGATGTGACCTATATCGTTGTAATTGCCATTACGCCCATATATCAACTCTGCGACTCCCCCTGAAAATGAATATTCATCAATGTTATTTGTAAAATCAAGATCATCAGTTACCATCAACTGCTTGGCCAAAGAGGACCGTGCAGGGCCTGTCATTACCTCAATGAGCGCCTCGGCAAAGTTTGTTGCTATTCTATCTACATCTTCCTTTGAGATTTGATCCCCAATTCCATACCTCAATCCAATATGGTTCATAACTTTTTGCGCGGGTTCGTCAATCCTCCAGATCTTACCTTCTTCATTTATGCCGAGCAAAACCGCCCCTACGGATATACAACCCGTCGAAATGACCTCTCCATTTTTCGATATGGCAATGTTGGACGTTCCTCCACCAATGTCACACGACATTATTGTTGTATTATGTTCTTTGGATCTATTTGTTGCGCCTGAACCCCGTGCGGCTATTACGCTTTCAAAATTTGGTCCGGCTGTTGCTGCAACAAATTTTCCTGCATCCTTGGAAAGGGCTTCTGCTATTTGTCGTGCATTACCCTTCTTAGCTGTCTCGCCAGTCACGACAACTGCGCCTGTTTGAATGTCTGCAGGATCAATTCCTGCTCGTTTATATTCTGCTTTTAAAAAATCAGTTAATGTAGTGATATCAATTTTCTCATTATCCAATAACGGTGTCGTTATTATTTCTCCCTCATAAATAACTTTTCGTTCCTGAATTAAAAAACGCCGTGATTCAGACAGCTCATCTCTTTTCAGCAGGATTTTAGAAAAAGCCAAATGGCTTGTCGCCGTTCCCACATCTACACCAACTGATAGTAGTTCAATTTCATTTATTTCCATTGCTATTTCTTTAGCCCTATTTTCACATTAATGTGCGGGTTGTTCTTGAATCCTACGGCTGATATCCTTTGCCGCTTTTCTGGTCCTAGTAATAAGCGTCTTCATCTTTTCCTCGCCTAAACCTGCCTTAAACCCAACAACCCAGATTGCCGACATTAATTGCCCTAATCCTACTATTGGTGATGCGACGGCCCTGACACCTAAAATATATTCCTCATCATCAACGGCATAGCCCATTTTCCTAACACGTTGTATCTCTTGATGATATAATTCCGGATCAACAATAGTATGTTCTGTAAACCTGGTCACTCCCTTTGATCGTATTATTTTTTCGCTTTGCTCCTTCTCCATTGATGCCAACAAGACCTTTCCTACTGCTCCGGCAAATAAAGGGAGCGTTGTTCCTATCGGAGCAGTAATCTTAAAATCCTGCCTCGATTCAACAATATCTAATACAGTTACATGGTCCCAGCTTGAGCTTGAGATGCCCAGGAAGACTGAGGCCTGTGTCTCTTCCATCAGTTCCTCCATAATAGGTCTTGCCAGGGCCTTTAAGTCAATCTGGGAGTAGGCCATTCTGCCAAGTTCGAATAGTGTGAGGCCAGGTCTATATTTTTTCGTGTGCTGGTCTCTCACGACAGCCCCCAACTCCTCCAGGGCAGAGGTCATGCCATGAACCGTGCTCTTTGCTATGTTGAGGTCCCTTGCTATTTCGCTCACCCCGAGGCCTTCTTTCGATGAAGAAAGCGCTCCAAGAATTTCAAAAGCCTTCTTTACCGAGGGTGCGCCGTATCTTTTTATATTATCGTTCACCATAATGAACCAATTTTTAATTTATAATCCTATGGTATTGTTTGTCAACACACTTTTTTAACTAAATTTAAAAATAAAGCATATAAAAAAACAAAATTTTCGTTTATTAAAAACAATTCTCTTGACAAGATTGATATGTATGGTATGATTTTATTAAATGAATTCGTTCACGATAATGAACGAAACTTATTTTGGTATTCTGGTTTTTACAGAAAGGAGAGTATCATGACATCAGAAAAAGAAGGGTTATCAACTGCCGAGAGCCTGCGAAAGACCAGGACTTACGGTAAATTTAGATGCCATAATCCTACGTGCATG
>QMLT01000247.1 GCA_003646875.1 Deltaproteobacteria bacterium | reverse complement strand
TCCGAACTGTTGGCACAGCAACAGTTTATTGCCGACCCGGAGCACACCGTAAGTATCGGCTGTGGAAGCGGTATATTCGATGAACGTCTTGGCATCAAGTCGGGTGTAGAACCTTCGGAGGATATGGCAAAACTTGCCAGAAAACGGGGTATGAAAATAAAGATAGGCACCGCGGAGGCTATTCCCTATGAAGACGAAACAGTTCAGACGGTGTTGTTAGGCACCATTCTCAGCTATGCAAAGGACCGCAAAAAAGCCATCAATGAGGCCTACAGGATCTTAGAGCATAACGGTCATATTGTGGTATCATTTCTGGCGCGGGAAGGAGCGTATTCAATGCTCTATGATTTAGCCTCTTTGCGAGGGGAATATGATCCCGACACCGCCCCAAAAGCCCCCTACCCACTGAAGTTTTTGAAAGGAACTCACTGGTGTTCGGTAAGTGAGATAAGACAGTTATTGCAGGAAGCAGGTTTTGTCGATCTGAAGTATGTCCAAACCTTAACACGTCATCCAAAATATTCCAATGATGAGGTCGAACAACCTAAGGAGGGATATGATAAGGGCGATTATATAGTAGTTCAAGGGAGGAAACCGTGAGTGTTTCAGAAAAATTACATAAAGATACAGAGCAGGTATGGAATAAGATCATCGAGCACCCCTTTGTAGTTGAGCTCTATCAGGGCAGCCTGGCGATGGAAAAGTTCAAAACGTATATCCTTCAGGACTATTCTTATCTTGTGGATACAATTAAGAATTTCAGCATTATCGCCTCACGGGCACAATCGGTGGACGTTCTGCGAGAGACCGTTGAAATAGCCCACTTAGAAGCGACAGGGGAGTTCCAGGGTTACGAAGATTTTCTGCATACCCTGGGCTATACGCTTGACGATGCCATGAATGTCGAGCCTTTTCCGGTGAATCTTTCATACAGGGGCTTTCTGCTGACTACGAGTTCACTGCGCTCCTCACAAGAGGCGCTTGTGTCTGTGCTGCCATGCTTCTGGACCTATCTTGACATTGCGCTCTATCATCAGGATGCCCTACGCGGCAACGCCAACAAGATCTATGTTGATTGGGCATCCGTCTATTTATCTAAGGACTATGCCCAGTTGGTTGAGAAACTGAGACGGCTTGTCGATCGGATATGTGATGATTTTCCCTATGAAAGACTAAAACTTGTCTTTCTCACGGCCAGCCGATATGAATATATGTATTGGGATGCGGCTTATAACCTCGAGTCATGGCCTGTTTAAACTATGCAGATTAATCCGTTGTTGACCCCGGTATCGCGGAGAGTTCCCCTTCATGGCGAGGACTCGTCATGCTTCTTGTGTGCTCTGAGTGTGCCTCCTATGAGATTAGCCAGCGCTTACCCGGCGAAAAAGGTGGCCTGAGCACCCTCTGTTCCGTGATTATGGCAGAGATATAGCCAGCAGGGGTGATGTCAAAGGCGGGGTTAAAGGCAGACAGGCCCTCAGGGCCAAGTTTTTGCCCTGCCAGGGTGACTACTTCCTTCGGGTCCCTTTCCTCAATGGGGATCTGATCGCCTTCCTCTAAAGTAAGATCAAAGGTTGAAAGGGGCGCCGCCACATAAAAAGGTATATGATTCTCCTTTGCAAGCACGGCCAATTGGTAGGAGCCAATCTTGTTTGCCATATCTCCATTTGAGGCTATCCGATCAGCGCCAGTTATTACCAGATCTATCGTCTTTTTTCGCAGCAGATAACCCGCAGCGCTATCAACTATTACTGTGACTGGAATATGTTCTTCTATTAATTCAAATGCTGTGAGGCGAATGCCTTGAAGCAATGGTCTTGTCTCATCAACAAAAACGCGAATATCCTTCCCGGCCTCATGAGCTGCCCTGATCACGCCCAGCGCAGTGCCATAACCGCCTGTCGCTAAGGCCCCTGCATTACAGTGGGTAAGTATCGTTGCTTTATCTGGAATAAGTTGCAGGCCATTTTGACCGATTTTTTGATTGATCTCAATATCCCTCTCTAAAATAATCTGGGATTCCTTTTTAAGGGCTCCTTTAATTTCCTCCGCAGTGTTATGATTCATTATTTCCACAATCCTTATCATTTTTTCAACTGCCCATCTCAGGTTAGCCGCTGTTGGCCTCGCTAATTTCATTTGCCCGGCCATTTCCAAAAATCTTTTCTTAAAAGTTTCGTAGTTTTTCGTCTTAATAGTCTGAGAACCCAATGCAAGACCCATGGCTGCAGCTACGCCAATAGCGGGAGCGCCTCTTATAGCCATTTCTCTTATCGCAGTAATAACATCCTGAAGTGTCCTGCAGACAAGCCATTCTTTTTTTCCGGGGAGCTTTCGCTGATCAATAATATAGATAAACGCATCTTCCCATTTTATTGTCGGAATCATGATACGCATCCAGTTAGCGTTCAGCTTTCGGCCATCAGCTTTCTATTTCTAAGATCTTCTAAAATAGACAACATCACCCTGTTCCATGTCTCAGGGCCATTTCCCTCTAAAGCAATGAGATCGGGATGAGCAAGTCCATTTATATGTGTGCCATCCCTGCTTTGCATTAAAACAGCCTTGTCCACTGCCTTTAACATAGATATATCATTTGGACTGTCTCCAAGCGCAATAGAAAAAATTGGCCCCTTTAGCTGTCTATAAATTTTCAGAACTGTCTTTACAGCTCCGCCCTTATTTCCGCCAACGAATAGATGAATAAAACGGCCTCCATATACACAATCAAGGCCATACTGTAGCGCTTTCTTGCAAAATATCTCCTTATCATCAAGAGGGTTTTGTAATATTATAGGTTCATCAAACTCTCTTTTAGATGCAAGAAGAGCCTGCTCTAAGGTAAGTCCAGTTAAAGAAGCAATCTCTTGAGCAGGCATCTCTGAAAAACCTCTGAAATTAAAATCCCGCTTTAATCTTCTGCATCTCCTGAGCACCTCTTTAATCGGCTCTCCTATAATGAGCGCATTAAAACTATCGATCTTCTTATAAGAATATTCTTTCGGTAATGCGAAAGAGGTCGGAAAATATATGCCCCCACCGTTTTCTGCTATAAAGGGGCTTTCAAGAGACAATAATTCCCTGAAAAATTCAATCTCGGCTCGGGTCTTACTGCTTACCAGGATAAGAGGGATTTTCCGTGAATGAATAATCTTTAGGGCAGGGACCGCTGGACTGAAATCGTAGGTTTGATCATCTAATAGGGTGCTATCCAGGTCTGTGAATATCAATATCTGGGACTGCGGTCTTTTTAAACTGTTACGCATATCCATAAATCGCTCTTCAACTTTGAACCTTCTTAGCAGTTACAATCTATCAGTCGTCTCAGAAATTTGTCAATCAAATTATCCCTCATGTGTGCGCCTTCTTGACTTTAATGGCTAATTACCATATAGGTTTAACTCAGGTTCAAAGTTCCAGGTTCAGAGGTTCAAGGCTTGTCCGATAAAATGAGAAAGTTGGTCTCCTTTGAGGTAATACCTCATTTGTGTTATTCGTTTAGCAGCAACAGAAAAA
Organism: Deltaproteobacteria bacterium; assembly: GCA_003646875.1. Lineage (GTDB taxonomy): Bacteria > Desulfobacterota > DSM-4660 > Desulfatiglandales > B25-G16 > B33-G16. The sequence goes on along the minus strand of QMLT01000247.1, from coordinate 340 downwards.
CCAACACAAAGAAAGGAGACCGAAATGAAGGATACCATTTATGATCATTATATAGCAATAGACTGGTCCATTAAAAATATGGCAATTGCACGCATGACAAAGAAATCAAACAAAATAACGGCTATTGATGTGCCATCAGATATTGAAGATTTGCAGGCGTATTTGAAGAATCTTAGGGGAACCAAGATATTAGCAATAGAAGAAACGACCACTTCACAATGGTTATATGCTGAGTTGAAAGACTATGCAGACAAGATATTTATCTGTGATCCCAACCGAAACAAACTACTGAATGAAGGTCCAAAAACAGATAAGATAGATGCCGCCAAATTGGTACAAC
>QMLT01000246.1 GCA_003646875.1 Deltaproteobacteria bacterium | reverse complement strand
GTGTGTCCCGATTTATGGGGGCACGCTGATGCCCCCTATTTATTAAGGGCATGGAGCAAAAAAAGACATACCCATGCTCCCTGACTTTATGTAGGCCTTGTTGTGCCTTATTGCCTGACAGATACCCCAACTTATTGATTGAGAAGTTACCCCATATCCATGCAATCATTGTTTTTTCATTGATGATTTTAACTTTTTTTGTTTTAGTAGTTTTCATGGCTATGTGCCTTACAAAGTATGATAATATTACTACGATGTCGCGCCAGGACGGGCAGGGCAGGCCATTATTCCGTGTGGGTGGCATGCATCAATCACAACCAAAAAAATCCTAACTTCAATTAGTTATAGACATTCTGATACATAAAATTAAATGGAAAAACAAAGTGGTAAAAAATCTGGAATTGGCAAGAAACTCCTTGTCTACTTCTTAGCGCTGTCTTTACTGCCTGTAATAATCGGCGGAACTATTTCTTTTTATATCACCAAAAATCAATGTGAAAAAAATACAAAGGCACATTTGAGTGACCTTGCCAGGGATTGTGGAAGGAAAATATCCTATTATGTAAATTCACGCTATCAAGACATCAAATTGCTTTCTCAATCCTATGTTTTTAAGGGTAATGACACGCAGCAAAAACAGAATTATATAGAAGAGGCCTTAAAATCTTATCCCTTTTTTGTTGTAATCACTATACTTGATAAAAATGGAAAAATTATCGCATGCACCCAAAAAGAATATATTGGTCAATCAAGAGCTGATCGCACATGGTTTAAAAAGACAATGCAATCCAGCCAGGGTGATGTTATTCCATTAGATGCCTATCGTGCAGAAACAGCGGGATGGAAGATGGTGATCGGATTTAATACGCCCATAACAGATGAAAATAATAGGGAGATTATTGGGGTTTTGTCAACCAGAGTACGCATGGACCACATTATAGGGCGAATAAAAGCATTAGATGAAAGAATTGTGGGTGATAATAACGCCTACCTGCTCAACAAAAGAGGTGAAATATTAGCAGGCCCCAATGAAAGGGAATTTCTTAATATTCACCATCTACATGAATCTCCGGTAGTGAAGGATTTGCTCGCTGGCAAAACAGGGATTACGGCGTATAAAAATGATCAGGGAAAAGATGTTATCAGCGCCCGATATGCACTCGAGGGAGATGGCGCTTTTAATGGTTGGGGCTGGGGAATTATGATGAGTGAATTTGCTTCAGAGGCCTTTAAGGCAGCCTATATAATACGTAATACCATGATTATATTAGCGTTAGGTATCGCCTTTTTGGTAACAATGCTTGCTATATTTGTTTCTAAGAAGTTTTCAAGGCCTATTACAGAGGTATCGGAATCAGCATTGCGAATCTCTCAAGGAGATCTGAAACCTGTAAAGATTCACTATGATGCAAAGGATGAAATAGGTAATCTTGTTGGTGTGTTTAATAAAATGGCGGAAGACTTACGTACTACAACCGTGTCCCGTGATTCTCTCACTAAAGAAATTGCTGAACGAAAATGGGCGGAGGAGGCGCTTAAAAAAAGCGAGGAGAAATTAAAGAATATATTGCATGGCTCACCTATCCCAACATTTGTTATTGATAACATCCACAGAGTTATTTACTGGAATAAGGCCCTGGAAAAGTATAGCGGGATCAAGTCCAAGGATATTGTTCGCACTGATCGGCACTGGAAGCCCTTCTATAATGAAAAGAGGCCATGCATGGCTGATCTTCTGGTAGATGGAAAGATAGATGATATTCCTAAGTGGTATCCAGGAAAGTATAGGGCCTCTGATCTGATAGATGGGGCATACGAGGCTATAGATTATCTTTCCAGCCCGGGCCATGATGGAAAATGGCTGCATTTTACTGCAGCCCCGCTGAAGGATTATCAAGGAAGATTAATTGGCGCCGTAGAAACCCTCCAAGACATAACTGAGACAAAGAAGGCTGAGGAGCAGATCAAGTTATTATCGAGACAGAACATAGAGATCCAGGAAAGGGAGAGGGAGGCGCTATCAAGGGAGGTTCATGATAACATTGGTCAACTATTAAGCGCATTAAAAATGGGTCTTTCCAGGACGAATAAAAAGATACCAGGTGAGTTCTCTGCTATAAAGGATGGATTAAGTGAGCTTTCATTTATTACAAATAAAACTATAATGGAAATAAGGGAACTTTCTCATGCGCTGCACCCACCTTTAATTGAAGACCTGGGGCTTGTGTCTGCGCTGGAGGAGCTTTGTCAGGACTTTAAATCATACTCAGAGATTAACATTACATGGGATATTGAACAAATCCAAAAACCTCTTCAATCTATAACCAATATAACTATATATAGACTTTTTCAGGAAGGGTTAAATAATATTGTAAAACATAGCAGGGCGACAAAGGCCTATTTAACTCTCACATCATCAGAGAGTGAAATAAATGCAATTATTGAAGATAATGGTGTAGGATTTTTAGCGGATAATGTTCTTTCCCCTTTACAGACAAAATCCCTTGGCCTCATTAGCATGAAAGAGAGGTTAGCCCTTATCGGGGGAGAATTAAAGATCATATCCAGCCCAGGAAAGGGAACAAAAATTATAGCATGTTTAAAAAAGGAGTAAGGGCATGAAAGATAAAATTAAGATTATTTTGGCTGATGACCATCGGATCTTCCGGAAAGGCCTAAAATCACTCCTTTCAGAAAGAGAAAACATTGAGGTTTTGGCAGAGGCTGACAATGGAGATGAGGCCCTTGAGGCGGCCAGCAAATACAAGCCAGAAATAGTCCTTATGGATATAGCAATGCCAAAGATGGATGGGATAGAGGCCACCCGCCAAATCAGGCAACGACTTCCAGATACAGAGGTAGTTATTCTCTCTATGCATGCCAAAAAGGCATATATTGATCAGGTTTTAAAGGCAGGCGCCAAAGGATATGTTCTCAAGGATTCTGATGAAGAAAATTTGCTGTCTGCTATAAACACTGTCCATACTGGTGGCTACTATCTTGACTCCCCTATTGCAGATCAGGTTTTGTCTGATTATTTCAGGGACAAGTCAAAAAGAGAGCTAAAAAAACAGTCAGACCCTCTATCAGAGAGGGAGAGGGAGGTGCTCAGGCTTCTGGCCGAAGGCCATTCCAATCAGGAGGTGGCCGATACCTTATATATAAGCAGGAAAACAGTGGAAAACCACAGGGCAAATATTGTCCGTAAGACAGGGGCTCAGGGTCAGATAGGGCTCACAAAATATGCCGCCCGCATAGGGCTTATTGATTTAGATTTGTGGGAATAATGTTTTTTGAGTTCACTTGTAACTTCAGCCACCCTTAAGTAGGTATTTTCCCCTACCAGAGATAGGGAATACGCACAAAATAAAACCACACCCACACATAAATGGGTGTGGTTTTATTGTTTTTGAGTAAAATGCCGGATTGAAACTATTTCTTTCAGTCAATAGAGTAAATTATAAAAAATATCCTTATAAATTATCCCCCTCCTCGCCTGCCGTCCTTGCCCGCAATACAGCAGGCGGGCGTCGGGCAGGGCCTGAGCCCCGCAGACCGGGGCGATGGCGGGCAGGCAGTAAACGCAAAAACCTCTAAATAAGGAGGAATACCATGGAAAAGAATAAGGCCCTTGTCATTGATGATGAACAGATTGTTTTAGATAGTGTCAGCAAGATACTCAAAGATGAAAACTACGAGGTAGATGTCTTCCTGAGTGGCCGTGAAGGATTGAATCAGGCCATTGAGAAAGAATACGATATTGTGCTTACTGACATCCGCATGCCGGATATCGGAGGCATGAGGGTCCTAAGAGACATTAAAAGGGCAAAGCCATCCCTTCCTGTTGTTATCATTACCGGTTATGCCTCG
>QMLT01000245.1 GCA_003646875.1 Deltaproteobacteria bacterium | reverse complement strand
GTATGGGTATGAAGTATGGCGCGGGAATGAAAAACTGTACTGGTATGATTCACAACCACATTGCATCCGACCGCAAAGAGCATGGCGGTTCTTGAAATGTCCTGCCCCGCATTTAAGTAAGTGGTTTTTCAAGGTCCAGTGCCCCAGAGTGTTGGGGGCAGGTGCGCTTCACTCCGCAGCTATAAGCCGATAGATAAATAAAGGGGTAAAAATCATATGGCTGATCGCAGTCGAAAAGTAATTGGATATTTTGCTTATGCTTCTTGCCTTCCACATCCCAGACCCAGATACCTTCACCACGGCTTAAAACTACATCCAAAGGTTTGTAATTTTGGGCACCATATCTATTTTCCAAATTAATGAAGTGTTGGGTATCCATTCATATTTCTCCTTTTAATTTCCTGGCAGATATATTCAACAACCCTGGAAACCCTATTGAAATCTGGAGGATTGTATAGGAAAAAAATAAAAGAAATTAGACATAACCTCCAGAGTGTAGAGAACCATTTAATAATACATACTTGTAAAATTGTATAGGATAAAGTCACGTGTGTGTGAATGGTAAAGGTAAAGGTATTACCGCCGTAACGTTAAAATCGATGGATGGTGTAATGATTCGCTGCTACAGTGACCAACCTGTCATTACAAAAGCACATCTGCCAGGCTGTTATGGTTTCTTTAAGTATCGCTGTGTATTATCAAAGATTGTTTCTCTCGTGAGTTGCTTCTCTGGGTGGTTGGTTATTAATTTATCAGCCACCTCGGCTACCCATGCTGGGTTGGAGGGCTTCCCGTTAAAGGGTACAGGCGTATCAGTTTCTACTAAAATGAGTTTGGGATCTATGGCAAAGGCAATATTCAAGGCCTCTTCTGAAAAAAGTATGGAAGGGCCAACAGAGACAAAAATGCCTTCTTCGTTGGTTCGTCTCAAGAGTTTCCGTGAATGTGCAAACCAGGTCTGGGCCAGGGTTTCCAGTTTTAAGTTTCTTTGATATAAATTCAAACATGCTCTCAGTTGATGTTACGTTTCCTTCTATCTTTTTCAATAAATTTCTAAGTGATGAGATTTGGATCAAGGTAGACTCTACATCAAAAACAATAAGCTTTTTCGCCCTCTTGTATATATGTTCACTTTGAATTACCACGCTTTGATTTATCCTTGTGCATAAACTCTTTAATTCGTGTTTTATTTTCTCAAGCGCTTCCTAACGAGTTAGGCGTGATTCAATAATCATCTTGTTGGTATCTGTAAGCATTTCTATGGAGAAGAACTTTCCATTCCAGTCAAGGTAAACGAAAAAATAATCAATTTCAAAGAAAAAATTGCTATACTATAATTACATGAAAGGCGTATCAAAGCATATCGTTGTCTTTTATCAAGCGATGTCTTTATAAGGCATGGATCGTTTATGAATCTTAGGCAAGGAGGATAATGTGGAATTGCGCTCGCTTGGAACATCTGATGTAAGAATAACGCCTATCATTATGGGTACCTGGCAAGCCGGAAAGAGCATGTGGGCCGGGATTGATGATACCGAAACTACTGAGGCTATACAAACAGCATTTCAGGCTGGCATCACAACATTCGACACCGCCGAAGAATACGGAAGGGGTCACTCTGAGCGGATTTTAGGAGAGGCTCTGGCCAATGTTCGGGACCAGGTCGTTTACGCAACCAAGGTATCCCCCAACCATCTTCAATACGACCAGGTTATTGAGGCATTCCATCGCTCACTCAAAAACCTCAAAACCGACTATATCGATCTTTATCAGATCCACTGGCCGAGCGGATCCTGGGGTAGTAAATATGTCCCTATTGAGGAAACCATGAGGGCAATGAATGACTTGAAGGAGAAGGGAAAAATTCGGGCTATCGGTGTCTCAAATTTCTCTTGTATCCAAATGGAGGAAGCAGCCAAGTATGCTCGCATCGATAGCCTTCAACCGCCTTATTCCCTTTTCTGGCGACATGTGGAAAAGGATGCAATGCCTTACTGCGTGAACAACAACATTAGTATTCTTGCCTATTCTCCTATGGCTCAGGGGATCCTAACAGGTAAATTCGGTCCTGACCACACTTTCCCCAAAGGGGATCATCGATCAAAAAACAAGTTATTTAAACCTGAAAATTCACATCGCGTACATCAAGCGCTTGCCAGACTTCGGCCCATTGCCCAACGAAATGGCGTGAGCCTCGGACAACTGGCGCTGGCCTGGGTCATGGCTCAACCAAACACATGCGCAATCGCAGGGGCGCGTAATAGTGCACAGGTATTACAAAACGCCAAGGGGGCTGAATTGCATCTATCTGCTGCCGATCTATCAAAGATGGATACCATTGGGCATATCGTTACTGACTACCTGGACGATAATCCGGTTATGTGGAAATTCTAAAATATAAGAAAGAAAACCCATTATTCTATTTAGACGGGATTTCCTTTCAATCCTATAGCATCTGCTACTTCCCGCATCCCCATTATTGTGTCTTCAATGATCTCTTCAATTCCGACTCCCAGCATCTCGGCGCCCCTCTGGATGATTGAACGGTCTACTCCGGCAGCAAAGGCCGGTGATTTCCATTTTTTCTTTACAGATTTTACAGTCATATCCATCACACTTTTTGAAGGGCGAACCATAGCATTAGCCGCAATAAGTCCTGTTAATTCATCTATGGCATACAGTGTCTTCTCCAGGGCGCTCTTTGGCTCTACATCTGAACATATTCCCCATCCGTGAGAGACAATGGCGCGGATATATTCCTCTGGCCAGTTATATTCTTCGAGGATTTCTCTTGTTTTAGCGCAGTGCTGATCAGGAAACTGTTCATAATCGAGATCATGCATAAGACCAATAATCCCCCACTTGTCTTCATCCTCGCCGCGCTTCCTTGCAATATAACGCATAACTCCCTCGACACTATAGGCATGTTTACGCAACCTATCAGTTTTGTTATACTCATGCAGAATTTGTAATGCCTCCTCACGAGTCGGTACCTTTTCTACCATTGTCATTCTCCTTTCTTAAAAAAACATATAGTTCAATTCCTCGATATTTGCATGATTAGACATCATCGTTGTCACACTCATAATATCGCGGACATAGGCCAGTCGTGTTGGGTTAATGTTAAGGATGGTCACCTCAGCAACCACACCGAGCAGGGAACGTCAAAGTCGGCGCTAAATTGTTAATATTTATATGAAAGTGCCTAAAGTGAACCTGCCCTGGTGCATGTCATTTGAATATACACTTGCTTGTCATGTATCAACAATTCTGATTTATCGTTGCTGCGAGTACTATTATCAGGTCTGGGCCAGGGCTAAATTGCCTAAAATGCCTAAAGTTAAGACCTGTAATCCTCAACCACTCAACGATTTGACCACCCAACTACTTTCATCCTTCGTTGTGGCAGTAAACCATGAAGGTTCGTAACTATTCAGCCAAAGATTTACGCTGACTATCGCTGATTTTTTTTCTTTTATTATCATATACAACCCTTTTTAATTCTTACTTTTCTGGCGAAATTCAATAATAAGCCAACTTCAATGTTTGTTGCCTGCCTGCCGCCTGCCCGCAATGTTTCGCACGGCAAGGCGGGCGGACCTTCAAGCAATTGATCGAACTCTAAGAATAATATCCGTAATTTCTTTATATTTAAGCCTATCTGCGTTTATCTGTGTGGATCTGTGGCTGAATAGGCAGATGCGGATCGGTTGGAAATTCAAGTCCTGACAGCGCCTTATTTATTTCTATCAGGGTAATTTCCAGGTTAAGACCCTTTTACAATCCAAAGGCGAAAGAATTCATCATCGAATCTGTATTTGCCCTGTTTTTCCCTATCCAGGATTCCTCTGTTTTCCAGCGCCTTTAACGAGGCC